>CALMGO010000208.1 GCA_937863625.1 uncultured bacterium | reverse complement strand
GATAACAAGGAGGCAATCGTCAATCGCGACCTCGCGAAGGCTACCGCCCTTGCCGAGGCCGCCACCGAGATCGCACACAAGCAGCTGCTCACCACCGTGGCCAACTACATGAATCCTCCGGACGGGGGCGTCGCTCTCGTAAACGGCAACACCGTTGCCTACACCATAACGCCGGCCGGAACTCAGCGCATAGAGTATGATGCCAGCGGTGTTCAGACCATCATCCAGCCCTACTCCATTGCTTCCGACGCCGTCTCAAACGGCATCTCCAAACACGTCGAAAAGATCATCGATGTCGAGAAGACCCCGATTTTCCAATACGTCGTCTTCTACAATGATGCCCTCGAAATCCTGCCCGGGCCAAGCATGCATCTCACGGGCAGAGTCCATGCCAATGGCGATATCTACATAGGATGCGGCGCTACGCTGACATTGGAAACTGACTATTTGAGGAGCACAGGACAGATATTCCGCCGCCGTATGGACGAGCCGGCGCCTACGCTGGGAACTGTCAATATCAAGGTAAAGGGCACCACGAACTACGTCAACATGCAGAATT
The DNA here is from genome assembly GCA_937863625.1 of uncultured bacterium. Classification (GTDB taxonomy): domain Bacteria; phylum Planctomycetota; class DG-23; order SLPQ01; family SLPQ01; genus CALMGO01. The sequence goes on along the minus strand of CALMGO010000208.1, from coordinate 3,821 downwards.
GGAAGGACTTTCCTGTGGCCTCGGATTCCGGCTTCGATTCCGCCTTTAACGGCTACGACGCCAACGCTGACGGCGACTACACTGACGCCGGCGATTATCAGAACTGGACCATCGGCGCTCTTGATAAATGGGACGGCACCGTCCAAACCGCCGAACATGGCACCAAGGAAATTGAGACTCCAGCGGTTGGAGCCATCAAAACATTCACGCCCACCGTCGGCGGAGACTACACTTACGACCCCGTTTCAGACTCATACTTGCCGGTCGCGTCCGGAACAGGTGACTATGATAAGGGCTATTTCTACAGCAAGGCCGATTTGGCCGTCATAGACGGCAAGGTCTACGATAATACCGGCGTTGAAATAACCGTCTGGCCGGATGTCGATGGCGATGGAATTGGTGACAATCCTGTCTCTACAAGCACGTTTTATGACGGTCGTGAAGACACCTACATAACAACTACGGATATAGACCTTGAAATCCTTGGCGAGTCCGGCTATTGGCCGGACAACGGCCTGCTCTACACGACCGACACATCCTCAGACGCGGACCAGCCCGACGGCATCAGACTCGTTAACGGCGACGTCCTTGCCGCTCCTCTGACCGTCGTTTCGCCCGTTCCGGTCTTCACGTTGGGCAACTACAACGTTGGCGATGCTGTAACACCAAAACAGCCGGCGTCCGTCATTGCTGATGCCTTCAACATCCTCTCTACAGCCTGGGATGACGCCGCAAAGACACCGGGCCACTTGACAAGCGCCACGGAGACTACCATTAACGCCGCCTTCATAAGCGGCTCATACGCCACAAATCCGGGCATGTATAATGGCGGCTTCGAAAACCTCCCGCGTTTCCATGAAAAGTGGGCGGGCATTCCTTGCCACATTCGCGGCTCTTTCGTGAATATTTGGGACAACGACGTCGGAACCGGCAAATGGATTTACGGCGGCGACAACTACACCGCCCCAGGACGTGATTGGGACTACGATACCGATTTCAATGACATAAACAAACTACCGCCCTTTACGCCCTCCGTTGTCGGAACTACAAGGGTGGTCTGGGTATCACGCTAACTCCGACTCCTTCGCCGCGTGTTGCGGCGAGTAAACATAGAAGCGCCTCCGTGCCTTCCGGCCGGAGGCGCTTCGCATTTCTATGACGCTCTTCTCTTCGCCTCTATATGCCACCGTGAATCGTCCACCGTTCGGGCTTAGCGCCATACACGGCTCTCACCGCAACCTTGAACTCCTGCACGCCTTTCTTTCCGACGCCTTCCACTTCAACCTCGCAGGGGACGACGACTCCCCCCACTCCCGGCATCGGCTGCACGTAAGGCTCGCCCACCGACACGATCCTGATGAACTGCTTGCCCTTGAACATCTTCTCCATCCTGTCGGCTGGCAGACCGCTTAGAAGCTGCCCGGCCATCGCGTAATCCTTCGCTATCAGGGCCTCGAAGAATCCGCGCGTTACCTTCGTCGCTATCTCGTTGTCGCTCATATCCCCCTTGGCGAGGCCTATTACCTGCGTAGTTTGGTCTATCTTCACTATGTCCGCCGGGAAATCCGGCCTGAAAAGCCTCGGGTCACTCGGCTTATCGTAGTCCATAATAACCAGTGACGAAACCAGCTTGCAGTCTGTGCCGTCTTCGACTTTGTACGCGTCGATCTGTTTGAGCAGTTTCGTCCTCGAATCCACAAGGTACACCTTTCGCTCCGAAGGAGAACCGACACGCGTGACGGTTAGCTCTACCGGCAGGTACGAACCTTGTAGCGGCTCTTGCGTCTCTATCCGGACTTCCCCCGCGGATTGGGCCTGATAGAGGTCGTCTATCATGGCCTTCGGGTCGTTGAACCCCTCTAGCGCGCTCGCCATGTCCTGCGAAACGGTGACCACCAGCGCCCCCTTACCCATAGACCCTCCCTTGTCCTTGAACCATACCTGCGCCTTGTCCTTTTCCCATGTCACGACCTTGTGCCCATCCTCCGTCAGCGGGAAGTCCAGTCGCACTCGTATTGCTTTCCCGTCCTCGCCGAATTCCACCCAGAATTCCTTGTGCACGTTCCATCTGTCGCCGAGTATCTCCGCGCCAACGGTGAACGTGCTCCCGTGCACGTAACGAACCGCCTTGTTGGCCTCGACCGTCTGTTCGATTGCATATGCCGGGCTGCTCGTCCTTTCTATGATTACCATCACCGCCGCAGTAACGAGAATCGCCGCTGCGGCCGCTGCTATGCCGAATCTTCCTTTATATCTCCAGATCATCTCAAATCTCCTCATCTTGCGTTTAGGCCTTTTGGATATCGTGTCCATCACGGACGCCGTCAATCCAGTTGTTCCAAACCGGCCTCCGTTCGTCCGGAGACGCTCGCAAAGCCTCGTTGTCTCCGCGACCTCAGCGCGGCAAGCGTCGCACGACTCCAGGTGCGCGTCAAAAGCGCCTCTCTCCGCACCGTTAAGAAGCCCTTCAATATATGCAACCATCCTCTCCCTGCACTCTGCGCAGTTCATTTTGGCGCCTCCTGACTGCCAACGTCCCTCGCAGCGCGCTTCAGCTTATCCCGAAGCACCGCGTATGCCCGTGAAAGCCTCTTCGTAACAGTGCCGAGCGGCACTTCCAGCCGCTTGGATATTTCCTCGCACGAAAGCCCGCCGTAATATCGAAGCAGTATCGCTTCCCTGTGCGCCGCGCCCAACCGCGCCACCGCTCTTTCAACATCCAAGTCACGATTTGGCGTCTCCTCTACCGCGCGTTCCTGCGGGACCGAGTGCGCATCTTCCTGCCGGCGTCTTCTCCTCTGCTCCTCTTTGGCAACGCGATCGGCTATCCCGAACAGCCACGAGTAGAATGCCTCCGGCTTCCTGAGCGTCGAAAGCGCGAAGTACGACCTCACAAAAGTCTCCTGTGCCGCTTCCTCCGCGCGCTCCCTGTCGCCCAGTCGCCCCGAAAGGTATCCCACAATCGGCCCCTGGTATCTTTCCACGAGCCTTTCGAACGCCTCCGGGTGGCCGTCAAGGCACAGCCGTACGCTCTCTTTGTCGCTCTCGGACATTCACGCCTTTCATTTGTCAGACTCTTCCTGATCCGGATCTTCTACAGGTAAGTGTCGCCTGGTGCCCTTTTGCGACTGACAAAAACTTCTCGTATTGACATTCTATTGCATTTGTGTTTTTTGCCCCATGTAAATCCCTTTTCCCTGTTGAATCCCGCAGCCCGTTTTCCTATACTTTCCTCCTGTATGCCTGTTTTACATGGCCTGTTCGAGGAGTGTCTCTTTCCTTATGCCGTCCCTTAACTGTCGCGAGGCCGCGTGAGTACCGCCTGCTGACCAGCACTTATGACAGACTCCTCATCAAATGACCTCACCGCCTCCACCGAGGCCCTCGCCCGCGCCAACGAAGTCCGCGTTTTTGGCATAGCCGACCTCGAAGTCGCGCTCAAAGCCGTCCCGACGCTTTTCGACCGCGTCGGCGCCTCGTACCGCCGCGCCATTGTAATGGGCGTCCCGCTCAACCCGGCCGCCCTCGAAGCGGTCGTCGACCGCCCGACACCCGTATACTTCCACGCGTACCGTCAACTCAATTACCAGCTCGACACGGTCGCCCTGATGGTGGCGTCCCGCCTCACGGACCAGGGGCATCGAAGTCTCGCCATCGCCGCAAGCCAGATGGTAAGCCACCATCCCCCCCAGGGGCACATATCGAGTCGCCACCTGGCCCAGGCCGCAGGCGTCGGCTGGCTCGGAAGAAGCGGCCTGCTCGTAACTCCGCGCTACGGAGCCCGCGTCCGCCTCGTCGTCGTCCTGACAGACGCACCGCTG
>CALMGO010000207.1 GCA_937863625.1 uncultured bacterium | reverse complement strand
TGAGCCACGCCTCGTCGCCGCCGATGTGAAAGTACTTCGTCCCTTCGGTCGCCGCCGCCACTTCCTCGTACAGGTCGAAAAGCACCTTGTAAGTGCCCGCCGCCTGCGGACAGAATTCCGCCAGGCTGCTCTTTTTCTCCCTGAGTTTGGCGTACTTGGGATGCCTCAGGATGTAACTCGCGTGTCCGAGCCCCTGCACCAGAGGAATGAGTTCCACGTGAAATTCCGCGCACACCTGCGTGAGAGATGCCAGCTCGTCCGCGGACAGGCCCACGGGTGCGCTTATCTCCGGATGTTTCCTGTAGAGAAATTTATCTTCAAGCTCCAGTACCAGCGCGTTCACCTTGAACGCCGCCATCCGCCGCACCGCCTCGACAAGGTAGTCAAACCTCTCCATGTGATGCTTGAGGTCGATATGCACGGCCCTCAAGCCCAGGTCCGGCCAGTCGCTTATGGTACACGCCGGAATAAACGGCCTGCCCTCGCGCTTCTCCAGAAGTTGCGCCGCAGTCGTCGCCGCGTAGAAGAGCCCCGACGGGCCGTGCGCCGCCGCCGCGACTCCCTTTTCATTGACGACGAGCCCGTAACTCTCGCCACCCTTCTCCGCCTGCGCGAGTGCGCGCTTCGCCGCCGCCACGAGCCCCCCGGCGCGGCCGTCGCGCGACATCCAGAATACGTTCTCCTTGCCCCTCTTGCTCTCCACGGCGACGTCAAAGTCCGTCTTCCACCATATCGCCTCGGCCATGTACGCCGCTGGAATGACCTTGCCTCCCGTAAAGCCGATGACGGTCCTCATGTCACCCGTAAAGCCGCCTTTGCCCGCCGTCAGTTTCTTTGCCTTCGGTATGATGTTAAACGCCATCGGTGACGCTCCTTCCGCGGAACTGTTATCTTGCCGCCGTCCTGGCCCATTCGATTTCGTTTGCCACTCCGACCTCCAGCGGCGTCGAAGGCGCATAACCCAGAAGCCGCGCCGCCTTCGATATATTTGCCACGTAGCGCGTGACCTCGCCCGCCCTTGTCGGGAGAAACTCTACATCGCTCTTGACCGACAGCTTCTCTGAGATTATCTCCACGAGTCTCGCCAGCGTGTAACCGCGCCCGTAGGCGAGGTTTATCGTCTCATTGGCGACCTTGCCCGACGTGAGCCGCTCTATCCCCGCCGCAATCCCGCTTATGCAGTCGTCCACGTATGTGAAATCAAGCACCTTCTCAGGCCCGAATATCGTTACCTTCTCGCCCGACCCTATTTTCTTTATGAAAAGCGGCACAACCCTTTCGAGTCTCTCGATGTCGTTGTCATAGCGCCCGTACACGTTTGAAAAGCGAAAAACGAGATGCGGCAGCCCGTAGCAGCGCGAATAGGAGTACACAAACGCCTCGCCCGCTATCTTCGACGCCGAGTAAGGGCTCTCCGCGATTACAAAATCCGCGTGCGCCTCCTCCGTCATGTGGCGCGTCACGTCCCCGTACACCTCGCGGCTCGACCCGAACACAAACGGTATCCGCCCTCGCCTGCTTATCTCGATCGCGTTGAACACCATCTCCACGTTCTCGAGCGCCTTGGCCGGGTTCTCCACGAGTTCGTACACCTTCGCGTGCGCCGCCAGATGAACCACGCAGTCAAATTCATCCCCCGCCAGCATCTCGATAAGCCCCTTTTCAGGCGCGGTAAGATCCGCCTCTATCGTGCGAAACGTATCCACCCATGTGTTCGCCCTGATGTCCAACCCGACCGGCTCGTGACCCATGCTGATGAGCCTCTCGGCAAGGTTGGTGCCTATCTGTCCGCTCGAACCTGTAATGAGGATTTTCACTGTGGTTGGAACCCCATTCTCGGCCTTGACTTCCGGAAATGACCGCATTATACCGTACTACGTCACCCGCACAATTCAAAAAGACTCATCCCGCGCCGCGCTTACGCGTCGTACACAGTAGTCTTAAATTCATGCCTGTCAACGCTTTCCCGACCGCGCTTGACAGCACCCCGGGGGCGTTGTTACAATGCTTTTTTTCCTGATCCGCCAGCCAAAGGGAGAAGTCTCTTGAGAGGCAGATTTGAAACCGAGGACATCCTCCTCTTTATCTTTGTTTGCGTATTCGTGGCCGTGTCTTTTGGCATGGGGTATGTACTCTACTCCAAGCCTTCCTACCCTCCCGACAAAACTATCAAGGTACTCTGCGCTTCCGACCCATCCGAACTCAAACTCCAAACCGCACTCGACGAAGCCTACAGGGAGATTCACCCCGATATGCACCTCGAAATTATCGCTTTCCCCTGGGAAAATATCTGGCAGAAGCTCGAGTTCCTCATGGTCGCCAATATCCCCCCCGACGTCGCAGGCATGGAACAGCCCAAACTCCCGCGCTTTATTCACCTCGGCGTCGTCGAGCCCCTTGACGACTGGATAAAAAACGACCCCGACCTCGACACCAACGACCTCTTTATTCAGTGCATGAACGAAGGCAACTGGGACGGCAAACAGTACGCCCTGCCGACCAATTTCTCGCCCGTTTGCCTCTGGTACAACAAGACGCTCTTCGACCGCGAGGGAGTCGCCTACCCAAACCGCGACTGGACACGCGAGGACCTCGTCGCCGCCGGCAAGAAACTCACCAAGGACTTTAACGGCGACGGCATGGCCGACCAGTACGGCTTCTACACCAACAACAACCATTGGAACCGATATCCCGCATGGATATGGATGACCGGCGGAGAGTTCATGTCCGAAGACTGGCGTACGTCCACTTTCGACTCGCCGCAAGTCATCGAAGGCATCCGCTGGCTCGCCAGCCTCTCCCTCGAAAAGGGCATCATGCCCAAGATGAGTTTCCTCTCCAATATGAGCTCCACCAACCTTTTCCTCAGCGGCCAGCTGGCCATGATGGCCGAGACCCGCTACTTCAACAGAAATTACTACCTCGAAAGAAACGCCGATAAAATAAAGGATTTCACCTTCGACGTCTCCGAACTCCCCCATGACATAAAACGCGCCAGTTGCTTTGTCGCCGGCGAGGTCATAATGCCCAGCATTCTCCCGCCAGAGCGAAAGAAGATGGCTTGGGATTTCATGAAGTTTCAGGCCTCTCGCGAGGGGCAGGCCGTCTTTGCCGCTGAAAACGGCGGACTTCCCGCCAGAATCGAAACGGCCCGCGAGGTCGTCACCCGCCCCGGTCGCAAAATCGAAAACGAACGCGCCTTTATGGACGCCATAGAATACGCCCGCTATTTCTACTGGCCGTTCCCGGCCGATGAGGCCTTCTCCGAAGCGCGAAGTTACCTCTATGGCGTCTGGTACGGGCGCCTTGATGCCGCCGACGTCTGCAAAAAGGCCGCACAGGACATAAACAGCGCGGTGAGTTTCTTCTACGAGAGAAACCCCGACGCCCACCTGCCCATGCCGACAAAGTGGGTGCCTTTCGACAAGGCCGCCCCAGCCCCGGCCGCAGGGCAGGACGCTCCCGCGCAGCCGGATTCTTCTGACACGGGCGCAGACCAGCCCAACCCTTAACAATCAAAGATAGTGAGGACTCCAAGGATGGCAAGATACGAGAAAACCCGCTGGTCCGGCGCTCGCCTCCGCGAAACGCTGGCAGGCTTTGGGTTCATCACGCCGAACCTCCTCGGCTTTCTGGTTTTTACTTCCGTGCCCATCCTCGTCTCTTTCTATTTCGCCTTCACCGAGTACAACGTCCTCACACCCCCGAAGTATGTCGGCATGCGCAACTTCTCCGACGTCCTCGGCTTTCACTACGCGGATGTCCCCCTCGTCGAAACAGTCACTGACGAATCCGGCGAAGAGATAGAAAAGCCCGTCATGACCGAGACCACCGATTCCGACGGCGCCAAGGTCCTCGTCCCCGCCACCGAGCGCAAACTCAAGGCCAACGACGGCAACTTCTATTACTATTTCTACAACACTCTCTTTCTCATGTCCGGAATCCCGCTTGGGATCATGTTGAGCCTCTCCATGGCGCTCATCATGAATCAGAAAATCCGCGGCATCACTTTCTGGCGGACCATCTTTTTCATGCCGTCCGTCACCGCAGGCGTCGCCGTTTATCTCCTCTGGACGTGGATTTACCGGGCCGATAACGGCCTCCTTAACATGTTCCTCCACAATACGCTCGGGCGTCTGCATCTGTTCCCCGATGACCCGGCCAACTGGCCACAGTGGCTCGCCAGCGCCCGCCTCGCCAAACCCTCGCTCATCATCATGGGCCTCTGGATCGGCGCAGGCGGATACAACATGATCCTTTACCTCGCCGCACTCCAGGGCGTCGACCCGCAGCTTTACGAGGCGGCCGTTATCGACGGCGCAAGCGCCTGGCAGAAATTCGCCCACGTCACGTGGCCCCTCATCTCGCCCACCACGTTCTTC
>CALMGO010000206.1 GCA_937863625.1 uncultured bacterium | reverse complement strand
CTCAATACCAGAGCCTCCTCGGCGATGTCCAGCGCAGCAGGGGCGACGCGGATGCGGCGCTGGCTGCCTACAGGAGGGCGCTTGAAGTGTCGCCGGAAGACCGCGGCGCGCTTTCGGGGACGGCGGCGCTGCTCGTGGGCCAGGCCAAGTACGCCGAGGCTCGGGAGATGCTTACGAAGCTTCGCCACGCGGACCCCGGCAGCCCGACGGCGGACATGGTCGAGGCACGGATACTCGAAGCGGAGGGCAAGGCGGACGCGGCGCTGGCGTTGCTGGCAAACAGCCTCAGGCAGAACCCGTCCAATTCGGAAGGCTACTACCGCATAGCGCTTTTGCAGGAGGGCCGCGGCGAACTGGACAGGGCTATTGAGAATCTCAAGAACGCGCTGAAGTTCAACCCCGGATATCTGGCGGCGAGGCTTGAACTCGCGCAGCTCTATTTCCAGACGAGTTTCTACGACGACGCCATCCGGGAGGCCAGGCAGGTCGCGGCATCTTCGGACGCGTCTGACGAAGCGGTAGGCCGCGCGGTGACGATCGCGATGGGCGGGCTCGTCGAGACAAAACGAATCGACGAGGCCATAACGCAGTGGTCCCAGCTGCCGCCCGACGTGAAAAGCGACGGCGATTATCTTTTGAAACTGGGATACCTCTACCTTGTCAGGGAGGATTACCGCAAGGCGGAGGAGACGTTTAAGAAGGCCGCGCCGCTTTTGCCTGAACCGTCCGGGGCGCTTGAGGGTCTCGGCCGGCTGTACCTTGCCGAGAAGCGGTACGAGGAGGCCGACGCGGCCGCCTCGCAGGCGCTGGCAGGCGCGACGAGCACAGCCGCCAAGGTACGGCTGCTCGAAATGGGGGCAAGTATCGCGCTTATCCGGGGAGACCGCGACAGGGCCCTCGGAATGCTTGAGAAGATGAAACAGGCGGCCGATGACAATGCGGTCCTGCTCGTACAGACGGGCGATGCGTTCGCGTCGACGGGGGATACGAAGGGCGCGCTCGACGCATACCGGGCGGCAGTGGCGGCCGATGAGGCGTTTGCCCCCGCTCGAATAAGGCTCGTCAACATGCTTCTCGAAGAGGGGCAGACCGCCGAGGCAACAGGCATGGTGGACGCCATGCTAAAGGCCAATCCGCTTGATTTTGACGCGCTCATTTTGAAGGCGGGAGCGCTCTTGAGCGAGGACGCGCGGGGCAAGGCGCAGGAGGCGGCGGGGCTTTTGACGCGGGCGCTCGAGAATGCTCCCGTTTCGGGCAGGCAGTCGGCTGCGGCCAGGCTCATGCTTGCAAAGGTTTATTACCGCATGGGACAGATGAGCACGGCGGAGTCGCAGCTGCGCAGGGCGCTGTCGGAGGATTCGCAGCTTACGGAGGCCAAGATGCTCCTGGCGAAGGTGCTTTTAGCGACGCGCGCCTATGAAGACGCAGCCTACATGGCCGGAGACGTTATAAAAAGCGACCCGGCGGCGGCGGAGGCCTATGCCGTCCTCGGCGACGCTAAGAGTCTTTCGGGGAGCACGGAGGAAGGCATCGCTAACTACAGAAAATCGCTTCTGATTCGCCAGGACCCGGCGGTCCTCCTGGCGTTGGTGACGACGCTTAAACGCGCGGGCAGAAGCGATTTGGTGATACCCGAAGTGGAAAAGTACGCTGCGGCGGAGCCGAATGATGCAACCGTGGCCAGGTTACTGGCTTCCATGTATGAAGAGGCCGGGAGGTACGCCGAGGCCGAGACGATTATCAAACGGATGCTCTCGGTCGACGGCTCGGATGTGGCGGTTACTTACGCGCTTGCCCGGATCTACAAGGAAGAGGGCAGGCTCGCGGAGGCGCAGGCGACGCTCGAACAGTCGCTTGAAGATCATCCGACGGCGCTGGGGTATCGGTATCTCGCGGGGGTGCAGACTCTTGCGGGCTTGAAGAACGACGCCGAGGCGACGCTGAAGATGGCGGTGCAGCGATACAGCGACGCGCTTGACGCGTACGAGGACCTTGCGGCGCTCCTGTCGACGGCGGGCAAGACCGCCGAGGCGGCTGCGGTGCTTCGCGACGGGGTAAAGGCAAACGCGGGCCGGCAGGATTTTTACGTGACGCTTGCGTTGTTTTTCATCAAGAGCAACATGCAGGCCGAGGCCGAGAAGTTCCTGAAGGAGACGTTGCAGTCGCATCCAAACTTTACCGACGCGGCCTGCACGCTGGGGGATCTCTATCTCTCGATGGGCAATAATATGGAGGCGCTGGCGACGTACGAGACGGCGGCCAGATTTGCGCCCGACAGCGCGCGGGCGACAAATTCGCTTGCGTATCTTCTTGCCGAGACCGGAGGAGACCTGACGCGCGCCTTGAAGCTGGCAAACGCGGCGGCAAGCAAGGAGCCCGGCAACGCGGGCATACTCGATACGCTCGGCTGGGTCTACTACAAGGACCGCCAGTACGCAAACGCGGTGGCGACGCTGAGCAAGGCTGTTGAGCTTCCGGGCGGGAACGCTCCAACGGTGCTCTATCACCTGGCGCTCTCCTACCACAAGGTGGGAGCGCTCGCCAGGGCGCGGGAGACGGCGGCGAAACTCATCGCCATGGACCCGTCGTACGCGGGCAAAGAGGGCATAGGCGAGATAACCAAGGGCGGCAATTAACGCCGCGCGAACCGGAAAGACGCGCGAAACCGGCAGGGCCTTTCTTCAAGAAGGATGAACAGTTAATGGACTCATACGAAAACGAGCAGAGCGCGGCGCACGTGACGGATTACCTGACGATGCTGTGGCATCGCAAGTGGCTGATCCTGTTTGTCTTCGTGGCGCTGTCGGCAGTGGGTCTTTACAGCGTGTACAAGGTGCTCAAACCGAAGTACCAGTCGCAAAGCAAAATAGAAATCGCGCGGCTCCGCGGGCCGGTGGAGGACCGCGGCGGCCTTTCGGGCGAGACCTTTTACCAGACGCAGTACGTCAAGATCGGCTCCCTCGAAGTGGCTGCGGTCGCAGCGGTGAAGCTCGGACTGAGCCAGTCCCGCGAGATAGCGCGCGACGACGGCTCGGCCGACATGATACAGCACGCCATAAGCATAAGCCCGGAAAGGGACACGCGCGTGGTGAGAATATCATCCAAGCAGGGGGACGCCCAGCTTGCGGCCGATATCGTAAACGCGGTCGTGGACGCGTACATCGAGGTGACGCACCAGCAGGAGTCCGAGCGCGCCGGGAAGTTTCAGAACGACCTGCAGGGGCGCATAGTGCAGCTTCAGGTGCAACTCGATGCAAAGAGAAAGGCGCTCGATGAATTTGAAAAGGACAGGGACCTCCAGCGGCAACTCCAGGAGCAGACTGTCGTGACGACGAGGCTCTCGGCGCTCTCGGAGGCGCAGCTCACCGCGCGCGTCAACCGCGAGCAGGCCGAGAAGATATACGCCGATCTCAAGACCAGGTACGACGCGGACGACAATATCGCCGACACGGTCGTGTCGAGTTACTCCGACCAGCTCAAGATACGCATCAAGGAACTCGAACAGAGCCGGCGGCTGATGGAAAAGGGAAAGACGGCAAGAGGCCTTGCGACGGATCCGGCCTACCAGCAGACCGTAGCACTCATCGCGGAGTATCAGCGTGATTACGATGAAACGATGAAGAAAGCTCAGTCGGAGGCCAACGCCTCCGTACTCGAACGCGCAAGGATCAACCTCGACAACACGCGCCAGGTCGAGACGCTGCTTGTCGCCGAGATGGCCAGCATGCGCACGACGCTCGAACAGCTTGCGGGCGGACTCACCGCGCTCAGCAGATACAACGAACTCAAAAAGGAACTGGAGAATATCCAGAAGTGGTACGACCAGATGCAGCAGAGCCTGATGGAGGCGAAGATATCGAACGACTTCCCGATGCTCGAGATAACGATTAACGAGGTGGCCAGGCGCGCCAAGCAGCCGGCGTGGCCGAACAAGACTCAGCTTGCCATAGTATCGGTGGCGATGAGCCTCGTGTTGTCGCTGGGGCTTGCGTTCTTCCTGGACTACATGGACAGAACCGTCCGCAAGCCGGAGGACGTGGAGCAGGAACTCAGGATGCCGCTTGTGGGTTTCGTGCCGAGCATGAGCAGTTCGCACTCCAACGGCAGGCAGCGCGGGCGCGTTGTGATTGATTCGCCGACCTCGGGGCCGGCCGAATCGTATCGGAAGATCCGCGCGAAACTCTTCGTCTACAAGAAGGAGTCCCATGCCAAGGTCTTTGCCATTACATCAACGACCGCCGGCGAGGGCAAAACGACGCTGGCGAGCAACCTCGCCATAGCGTTTGCGCAGGCGGGAGCCAATACGCTTCTTGTCGACGCGGACATGAGACACCCGATGCTGCAGAACACCTTCGGCGTCGATAGGGACCCGGGACTCGGAAACTACCTTGACGGCAAGTGCACATGGGAAAGCGCCACTTTGCCGAGTAACGTGGCGAAACTGTCGCTCCTGCCGTGCGGCGCCGGCGGTGACAGGAGCGCGGAACTCGTCGAAAGCCCGAGGTTGAAGGATTTTCTCACGCAGGCGCGCGAGCAGTACGACGTCGTGGTACTCGATACGCCGCCGGTGCTCGGCGTGGCCGACTCAACCGTGCTGTGCAACGTGAGTGACGCGACGCTCTTTGTAATACAGGCTTCGCGCAACCCGAAATGGCTCGTCAAACGGGCGAAAATGGAGGTCGAAGCGGCGGGTGCATACATAGTAGGCGTCGTGCTCAACCGTGTCCGAAGCCGGCGCGGCGAGTATTACTACTACCACCGTTACTATCCCAAGAAAGCCTGAGCATAGATGGGGGCCGCAAGAGAGACTCGCACAATATCCCAGGATGCGTGGCATTCGAGCGCGGCTTCGGTGGCGCTTCGGTGGACCGGGATAGCAATCCTCGCGGTGATGCTTTTCGCGGGGCCTCTGGCGGCGGGGTCGGTAACATGGTGGGCCTGGGGGGGGCTGTGGGCGCTTTCGGCGATTGCGTTTCTCATCACGGCGGCGGTGTGGGTGGTCG
>CALMGO010000205.1 GCA_937863625.1 uncultured bacterium | reverse complement strand
CAATATGCGTTGGCAAAGCGGGTCGCGCCGCATGCGGCACAGGTGGAACTTACGGAAGAAGAGATACAGAAACTGACCGCAATGGGATACCTTAACCGGGGGGCGGACGCCGGAGGGGCATCGGCAAAGTAGCAAGAAGCGGAAGGTTTTTGCAACCAAAAGGGGCCGTAAGGGTAATAAATGTGACCCTGGGGATTATTTCCCTTGACCTTTTGGGCGAAAATGGCAAAAAGATAGGTGGGAAAAGACCGGGTGGGCGCTCAGCTGGGGAGCGGGGCGCCATCCATCGGGCCAAACAAACAGAATTATCCAAGCCAGGCCGCACATTAGCGCAACCGGGGTAGTAACAGCCGCTGGGGAGCGGATGTTGCTGCCTTATTTATTTCGAGGGGCAGGGGGACAGGTTGTGAAAGGGTAAACAGGGATAACCCGAGCGAATGGAAGAGGCGATGACGAAACCGGCCCTTGCACGAGCGAGAAGTCGTCGGCTGAGCTTCTACGGGTGTGACACATTTGACGGTCTCCGAACGAGTGTCGGAGGCCGTTTTGTTATTTTCGAGAATGACACGCAAGCCGCGGCGAGCGCGGCGACACAGACGTAAGCGAAAGGGAAAGCAAAATGAGAAAGGGAGCGTTCGTTGCTCTTTGCCTGATCCTAATGACGTCCATACCGGCCGCGGCGGCGGTGGAAGTGTACGGGACATTTGAATGTCTCGGCGTCACGGCCACACCTCCGGGGGGGTACACGGCGGCGGATATCAGCGAGGTGCGCGTGTACCTCGACGATGCCGGGACATGGAAGCAGCAACAGAACGCCGTCCAGGTGGCGAGCGAAGAGCTCTTTGCGTCGAGCGTTTTTGGAGTGACGCCCGGGACGTCGTACACGGTGAGGGTGGAGTTTTACGACCTCACGTCGACGTTAGTGGACACGCAGACGGGAACCGGGTCGACGCGGGACGAGGTGTCGATACCGGCGGCGGCGACGGAAATCTACGTGGCGACGGGAGGCAGCGACAGCGGCGCGGGGACGGTAGGGGATCCGTATGCAACGCTTGCACACGCGCTGACGGCGGCTACGCCGGGAACTGCGATAATTCTTCGCGACGGGACATACTACGATACGGAAGCAGTGCCGGCGGTCAGCGGGACATCGGGAGCACCGATAGTCATCCAGGCATACGCGGGCGAGACGCCGGTACTCGACGGGGCGGAAGAGACGCTGATCTCGACAACTTGGACGACGGTGCAGCCGGAGGTGTACAGCAACGCGTTTACGGGTGACACGAGGAACGTGACTCTCGTGCGGAAGGCGGACGGGGAGGTATTTCGCGCGTACATGATGGGGACGGTTGCGGAGGTGACGAGCGCGACGAGCGAGGGATACACATTTGCGGAACTCCTCATCGACGCGGCGTTCTGCGCGGACGGGGCGGACATCACGATCAGGGTGCCGGCTGGTTCGGTGATAGGCGACTACGACGTTTATGTTTCAAAACTCAATACGGCGATTACGCTCGACACGGTCAACTACATCTATGTCGACGGGCTGACGTTTACGCATTACGGGGCGGCGGACTATAACAGGGCGGTCTACGTCCGCAGCGCCAACGACATCGTAATACAGAACTGCGACTTCCTCTACAATAACGTGGGCGTGTGGGTCAAAGCGGATACGAACAGGCTGGTGGTGCAGGACAACACGTGCCTCGATGATACGGCGGACTGGCATTTCACGTATACGAAATCCCAGGGCGTACTCTATCACGGAGAGGTGGAGACGGGCCTCGTGGTAATGGACGGGACATACGGCGGGCGGGGGCTCGTCGTTCGGCGAAATGACATATACGGGACATTTGACGGGTCGGGGATCGCGCCGGCGACGGCGTACACAGGGGCAGGTACGTCAGAGACGGAGTTTTACGATAACAGAATTGAACATGTAGCGGACGACTTTTGCGAGATAGACGGGTACGCGAGAAACGTGAGGTTCTTCAGGAACTACATGCGCGGGTCGCTCTCGGGGATATCACTGGCGCAGGCGCTGGACGGGCCGACGTGGATAGTGAGAAACGTAATCGCCGACTGCGGGACGTCGGCGGCGACGACGAACCCCAATGACTACTCCTACGAAGGGTACCCGTTCAAGACGAACGGCGGGCCGCATCCGGAGATAGGCTCGGGCGAGGTGTTCTTCTACCACAACACGGCATATACGAGCGACCCAGCAAGCAGGGCGATGCTCGTGAAGTCGGCGGTGCTGTGGAAGAAATTCACGATGCGCAACAACATCTGGTGCGGGCTGGCGCAAGGTTTTGACAAGTGGTCGGGGGCGCTCTCGCCCATGGACTGGGACTACGACGACCTCTATCATGCTGCCGGGCCGTGCATGGTGATAGACGGGACGACATATACCACGCTGGGCGATGCGCAGGCGGGTACGGGATATCTCACAGACGGCATATCGGCATACCCTGACTTCATCGACACGGTCGGAGGCGACTACCGGATAGCAGCGACGAGTCCGTGTGTCGACCAGGGCGTAGTGCTGCCGGGGATAAACGAAGACTACGCGGGCAGTGCTCCGGACATGGGCGCATACGAGACGAGCGACACGGGCAACATCTACTGGGTGTCGATGACGGGGGACAATGCCAACGACGGTTCGGAGGCGTATCCGTGGCGGACGATACAGTACGCGACGGACACGACGGTCGCGGGCGACACGATAATAGTGAAGCCGGGCACGTACGTCGGGGCGCATATCAACAATTCGGGTACGGCAAGCGCGCCCAAGACTCTCATGTCACAGGTGAAGTGGGGGGCGCTCCTAAATGCGGCACCGGCGGGAGCATGGCACAACGGGATACTGGAGATAGAGGACGAGTCTTACTGGGAGATTGACGGCTTTGAAGTCGATGGGCAGTCGAAGACCCTGCGGTGCATCGACACGCGCGTGGTAAGCCACATCACGGTCAAGAACTGCCACGTGCACGACGCCATATATACAGGGATATTTGACGGGTTCGCCGACTACGCGACGTATGAGGACAACGTTACCCACGACAACGGCGAGCACGGCATATATCATTCCAACTCGGCCGACTATGCAGTGATACGCGGCAACACGTCATACAGCAACACGGCCTGCGGCATTCACATGAACGGCGACATCTCGATGGGCGGGGACGGGGTGATATCCTTCTGCCTGATAGAGCGCAACATATGCTACGATAACCCTTCGGGGTCGGCGATTAACTGCGACGGCGTGAGTGATTCGATAATCCGGAACAACCTCCTGTACAACAACCGCGGCAGCGGGATATCGCTCTACGGCGGCGATGCGGCGGAGAGTTCGAGCCGCGACAAGGTGCTCAACAACACAATAGTGATGCCGACGGACGGGCGATGGGCGTTCAACATGCCTAATTTCGGGCCTGCGCCCGCGCCGGAGGACAACGAGGTATTCAACAACATCCTGTACAACGCGCATGCGACGAGAGGCTCCATAACGATCATGCCGCCTGCGACGGGATTCCAGAGCGACTACAACATCGTAGTGAACCTTTTTACGCCGGACGACGACGCGACATACCTGACGCTGGCCGAGTGGCAGGCGCTGGGGTATGACGCGCACTCATTCATAGCGACGAGCGACGAACTGTTTGTAAACGCGGCGGGGAACGATTACCACCTCAAGGCGGGCTCGCCTGCGATAGACCAGGGGACGACGGTTGCGGACGTGACGGCGGACATCGAGGGGCTGGGCAGGCCGCTGGGCGCGGCGTACGACATAGGGGCATACGAGTTTTATGACGCAGCCGCGGCGGACACGGACGCGGACGGTCTGCCGGACGGATGGGAGATAGAGCATTTCGGCGACCTGTCTCAGGGCGCCAACGACGACCCTGACGGCGACGGCTACACGAACCTGGCGGAGTACAACAACGGGACGGACCCGACGGTGGCGGATACGCAGGCGCCGTATCTCACGACCTTAGAGTGGACGCCGGTGGGTCCGGGCGGCGGCGGCGCGCAGTACAACCCGGCGATAGCACCGAACAATCCGGATCTGATGCTGGGCATCTGCGACATGGGCGCTCTGTACAGGTCGATAAACGGCGGTCACGACTGGACGATGCTGACGCCGAGCCAGGCGCAATTTCCCGTATGCTACTCGCCGGTGCACTGCAGGCCGGCGTTTGATCCGTTTGACGAGAACATTCTCTTCGTGGGGATATGGGACGGTCTCAAGAAATCGACTGACGGCGGCGTAACGTGGACGTACGCGAGAAGCGGCAACGGGCCGACGGCGATAGCGATAGACCGCGCGGCGACGAACGTCATTTTCTACGCGGATAACGGCAACAGGATGTACAGGTCGGATGACGGCGGAACGAACTGGGCGGAGGTTGCGAGCTGGTACAGCAGCGTCAACCGGACCGTGATGGACATATTCATCGATTCGTCGACGGCTACGTCGAACCTGACGCTGTATGCAGCGACAGGCGCTGGCCTCTATAAGTCCGTCAATAATGGGGCGACGTGGGCTGCGGCTAACGGTGACCTGCCGTCAACGAGCATATCCGACTTTAACGCGGCGATGCAGGGAGGGGCTCCGGTTCTGTACGTGGCGCTTACTTCCGGCGGTATATACAAGTCGGTGAACGCAGGCGTCAACTGGACGGCGAAAAACAACGGTTTTGCCTATGCGGCGGCGGGGCATATCGAGATAGGGCTTTGCGATACGAACGCGGACGTGGTGTATGCGGGTTCGCAGGAGAACGGCGGGCCGACGGTATACAAGACGACCGACGGCGGCGACAACTGGTCGATGGTTCTAACGGACCCGTCGGCGGGGAATTTCCCGGCGGGGGTGACGGTCGCGCGCGACTGGATGACGCTGTCGCTGGGATGGGCGTGGGGCGAAGAACCGCACGAAATCGAACGCGCTGGCCGCCTCGTTGAGCTTCTGCACGATCGCGGCCGGCGTGCCCTTCGGC
>CALMGO010000204.1 GCA_937863625.1 uncultured bacterium | reverse complement strand
GGCCTCACGGTGATAGACCCTCTTGAGGAGCCGCCGATGGGCGACTGCAATCTTGCCGAGTTGAAGCGGCTGTACGGAGACAGGATAGTTTTGAAGGGCAACCTCCACACGACAAGCGTGATGCTGAAGGGGACGCCGGAGGACGTCGCGCGCGCGAGCAGGAAGGCTATCGACGACGCAGCGGAGGGAGGGCGGTTTATCCTGTCGACCGGCGACCAGTGCGGACGTGACACGCCTGACGACAATATCCGTGCGATGGTGGAGACGGCGCGGACGTATGGGAGGTATTGAGACGGGCTACACCGCGAGAAGATCGGCGAGGCTGCGGACGATGAGGTTCGGGCGGCAGTCGAAACCGGCAGGGATCTGCCCGTCGTTTGAAATCCACACGGATGAGATTCCCACGGCGGCGGCTCCGGCGACGTCGCGCTTAAAACTGTCCCCGACGTAGACGATCCGCTCCTGAGGAGCGTCGAAAGCGGCAAGCGCTTCGCGAAAGATGAGCGGCGACGGCTTTATGACGCCCAGGTCCGACGAGAAGACAATCACGCTGAAGAGGTCCGTTACCCCGACCTCATCGAAGACGCGACGGAAAAACGAACTCGGCGCCCACACGTTGGAGACGACGCCGATTGCGTGAGTCCGGCGGAGTTGGCGGAGGACGGCAACGCTCTCAGGCGATATCGTCCCTGCCTCCTGCAGGCTGTAGACACGGACAAGGCGCTCCATTTCTTCACCGGGGAGACCGGCGGCCTTAGGGACTTCACGCAAGACTTCAGCCATCTGGGGGAATCTCTCGAAGTACTCGGCATCCCTGCTGTAGCGAAGGGCGATTTCCTCCATCTGTGCGATGATAGAGGCGACTTTGTCACCGGCAAGCAGAGTGCCGCCTTGCGATCTGTAGGTGGAGGCGATTTCGGCGGCATCGTGGAAACGGTCCGCGTCGAACATGAAGGTATTGCCCATGTCGAGCAGAATCACGTCATAGTCGTCGATGAAGCGGAGGGTCATGAGGCTCCTTAAGGCTTCATGCGGGTCCACGGGTTTCTCGGGAGCGGCACATCTGCGCCTGCCCTTCTCCGCGAGCGCGTCTATACGACGCAACCGGCTCCTTCGCTCGACGAACCAGGCGACTGCGGCGAGGGCGACAAGTACAGGTATCATAGCAGAGCCGAGAATGCCGCGAAGAGGCCTGAGCACGGCGGCAAGGCAGGCGCAGAGAAGGAAACAGACGCCCGTCCAAAACCTGAAGTTGTTCAGGCGGTCTAACCACGACATGCCAGGCCCTCTGCATGAGTAATTGCAGGCTCACCGCGCCAGCCAACGAGATTATAGGGCGCATCAGGCCGAGGGACAAAAAGATTTCGCAAGTTGTCCGACGCGGAGGATTCGTCGCCAGTCGGCGGCGGGCGGGGTGGTGTCGGAGACGCCGAGGATGAGATGGTCGCCGGGGCCGAGGTCCGCGAAGAAAGATTCGAGAAACACTTCAAACTCCCTGTCGCTCATCGACTCGGCCAAAAGCGCCACCGACGGGACGCCGCCCATTATCGTGATTCTCCCGGCAAACGTGTCGCGAACTTCTTTCAAGGTGAGGCGCGTCATGGGAGAGGGGCACACGGAGTCGGCGATATCGATACGAGAGGCGAGATAGTGCGGCAGGAGGCCGAGGTTTTCGCCGTCCGTGTGCGTCAGGAGAAACTTGCCGCGCGAGTGCAGGTCGTCCGCGAAGCGGCGAAGCCACGGCTCGATGTGCTCGGCGAAAAACGGCGGATATGTAATCATGGAGTCATAGTTGCCGCCCAGGAAGATGACCTCGGCGGGGGATGCTGCGGCCGTGGCAAGGACGCGCGTCCAGTAAGAGCCGATGGCGTCGGCGAGGGCGCTCATTTCATCTGGGTGGTCGTGCATCTCGTAGCAGAAGTTTTCAAAGGTCATGAGTTCGCGCTGAATGTGGTGCATGAGCGAGGCGGAGCCGTTTACAAATCCGACGGCTATGCCGCGAGCCCCTACCTTCCCGGCAAACTCCGAATAGCCGGAGTAGTTCGGCTCGACGCGAGCGTTTTCGAAGATGTGGACGAGTGGCGCGTAGTCGGCTCCGCTCTGCCAGAGGTGGGTCTCGATGTGGCTGATGGTGATGCCTGCCGCGCGCATGGATTCGTCGTAGACGGTGACGGCGGATACGTCCCCGACGGGCGTATGATAAGTGACGCGGGTGCGGTCGGCGGCGCGCTCGACTGTACGGCGGATGTCCGTAAGCACGGTGCGGTACGGCATGGTGTGGAGACGGTATATACCGAGGGCGCGGTCGACGTCGTCTTCTGGAGAACGCAAATCGCGAAAATCGGGGACGACGGCGTGGAGCCCTGCGTCGATGTCGTCGAGGATGTCGATGAGCGAAGCATGGCGGTATTTGTCGGGGAGCGTCCCGGCGCGCTTATTGGCGGAGTACCAGAGGTCGAGCCTCGGCGCCCACGGGAGGCGGTCTGTCGGCTCGCCGCGAATCGCCGCGAACATGCGGTCTCTGTGGGTCATGGGCATCTGCGCGCCCCTGCACGCCTACATCTTTTCGACGAGTTTCTCGATGAGTTTGCTCAGATGCGGCTCGGCCTCAGTGGCGGTGGCGATGATCTCAGAGATGTCAACCGGCTGGAGCGCGTCGGGCAGGCACACGTCGGTGAGTATCCCGACGCCGAAAGTCTTGAGCCCTGCATGCACGGCCACGATAACCTCAGGAACCGTCGACATGCCAATGGCGTCAGCGCCGATTATCTGGAGCATCCGGTACTCCGCGCGCGTCTCAAGGCACGGCCCGGTCATGGCGGCGTAAACGCCTCTGTGAGCGCGGATGCCTTCCTTCTGAGCGATATCCTCGGCCATGGCGACGTATTCGAGGGAGTACGGCTCTATCATATCGGGATAACGGGGCCCGAGAGTGTCATCGTTGGGGCCGATCAAGGGATTATCACCCATGAGGTTGATGTGGTCCTCGATGATGATGAGGTCGCCTTTGTTCCAACGGGGGTTTAGACAGCCGCACGCGTTAGAGACGACGAGCGACTTCGCGCCGAGAGCCTTCATGACGCGAACGGGAAGAGTGATCTCCTGGAGCGTGTATCCCTCGTAACGGTGAAAACGCCCCTCCATGGCGACGACTGGCTTGCCAGAGAGGGTGCCGAGGATGAGATTTCCTGCGTGGCCTTTGACGGTGGAGACGGGGAAATTGGGAATATCGGAGTAGGGGATCTCGGCGGATTTCTTTATGTCTTCGGCGACGGCGCCGAGGCCTGTGCCGAGGATAATGCCGACCTGGGGCGCGAGGTCGGAGACCTTGCGGATGGCGGCGACGGCTTCTTTGATCTGGGTCTTGAGGTCCTTCATCGCATCTCCTTTGGAAACGGCTGTTACATGACTATTTCAAGAGTGCGGATAGTTTATCCGAAATCGCGCCGGGAGCCAAGCCTTTGATTGCCACGCGTTTATCTTTGGAGGAGAGTCCCGAGATGACCTCGACGTCTGCTTTTCTGACGGCGAAGAGACGAGCCACGTAGTCTACGACCGCCTTATTGGCCTTGCCCTTTTCGGGGGCCGCGGCGACGGAGATCTTTAACGCGCCGTCATGTTCGCCGAGGATGCGGGTTTTGGCCGCTCCGGGGGAGACGCGGACGGCGAAGGTAGCGACGCCGGCCTTGACGGTGAGTTCTATCATCAGCGTCCGAGTTCCTTTGAGCGCGCGGCGGCGGCCTTGACGGCCTCGGTGACGATTGCCTTGAGGCCGGCGGCCTCGAGTTTGCTGATAGCGGCGAAAGTCGTGCCTCCGGGGGAGGTGACCTTGCGGCGGAGTTCTTCGGGAGAGTCGGGACTTTCGGCGAGGAGTTTACCGGTGCCGAATGCCGTCTGCCGGGCGAGTTCGAGCGCGGCGGCCTTTCGCAGGCCGAGGACTACTCCCGCCTCCGCGAGCGCCTCGACGAGGTAGAGAAAATACGCCGGTCCGGAACCGCTCACGGCAGTGACGGCGTCCATCATCGACTCGGTGACGACGGTGACCTTGGCGGCGGATTCGAATATCGCGCGCGCGACGGTGACGTCGGCATCATTGGCGTTTGCGCCTTTGGCGATGGCGGCTGCGCCCGCGCCGACAAGCATGGGGGTATTGGGCATGGCGCGGACGACGTGCGGCGTGCCGCCGAGGCCCTTTTCGATAAACGACGTCGAGATGCCTGCGCAGATGGAGATGAAGAGTTTGCCGGGGCCGACGCCGGATAGAATGGCGACGAGTTCGGGCATGTTCTGCGGCTTTACGGCAAAGACGACTATGTCGGATTTGGCGACGACGTCGCGGTTGTCGTTGGTGGCGGCGACATGGAGGTCGTCGGCGAAGAACTTGCGCCGCGCCTCGGAAACGTCGCTTGCGATGATGGAGCCTGCCGGAAAGCCGCCGGAGATGAGGCCGCGGACGAGGGCCTCTGCCATGTTGCCGGCGCCGAGAAAACCGATGCGTTTCCCTTCTAAAAGCGACATTATGCGAGTCCCCCTTGTAGTCCTTCGTAAAGTGCGGAGCCTACGCGGACGAGCGTGGCCCCCTCCTGTATGGCGATTTCAAAATCCTGAGTCATGCCCACGGAAAGATGGTACGGCTGGCGGGCAAAATAGCCAGCGGCGGATATGTCATCGGCAAGGTTCTTCAGACTCTTGAAGACCGGCCGGGTGTCCTCGGGGTTGTCGACGATGGGCGCCATGGTCATGAGGCCGAGAAGGCGGACGTTTTCGAGCCGGGAGACCTCTGCGGCGACTCTGGGGGCATCATGAGGGGCGATGCCGTACTTGGACTCTTCGGCGGAGATATTTACCTCGAGGAGTATGTCCTGGGTGATGCCCTGGGTGGCGGCGACGCTGTCGATTTTTGTCGCAAGAGAGAGCGAGTCAACGCTGTGTATAAGGCATGCGCGGCCGACGATGTCTTTCGCCTTTCTGGACTGGAGATGGCCTATCATGTGCCAGTTTATGGGTTTCCCGGCGAGAGCGGCGGCTTTTTCAAGGAGGTTTGAGACGCGGTTTTCGCCGAGGTCGCGTGCGCCGAGGTCAAAAAGGTCGGAAGCGACGGGCGTGGAGACGGATTTTGTGACGGCGACGAGGGTAAAGGACCCCGGCGGGCGACCGGCCCTGTCAGCGGCCGCTGCTGCGCGGTCGAGGACGCGGCGGTAATTTGCGGCAAGGAGTTCCTTTTGCATGGTTTTCCCCGGTTGCCTTGACCAAAACTCGGTGTCGAGGATACCAGAACATGCCGGAAAATCAACAACGCTGTGACGCACCCGGCGATAGCGACGGCGTCCCGGCTCGGACTGTTGACAAAAACGGCCAATTTCCGTATAATGTTCGCTATCAACCCTTTG
>CALMGO010000203.1 GCA_937863625.1 uncultured bacterium | reverse complement strand
CTGTGCCTACCTCACGGTGAAATCGTGCGGGAGGCCGAGTTTGTCATAAAGCGAGCGCCTGACGGTCTTGTCGCCGTCCTGGGTTCTGCGGGCGAATCCTGCGACCTTTTCGGCGACTTCTATCGGCACGACGACCACGCCGTCGCCGTCCGCGGCGATGAAATCCCCCGGACGCACCATAGCTCCGCCGCAGTTTATGCGTTCGTTTATGCCGCCGAGTTCGACGCGGCCCGGACGAATGCCGTGTCGTATGTAGCGGGAGTAGACGGGGACCTTCTGGCGGATGATCTCATCAGTGTCGCGGCAGCCGCCGTTGGTGACGGCGCCTGCTGCGCCGGCATCGATCCAGTCAAGAGTGTTGTGAGAGCCGATGAAGCCGCAGTCGGGGATCTCGCCGCCGTCGATGACGATGACGTCATAGGGGCGGATTTCACTTTTGCGCGGGGCGTCGGCGAGTTTTTCGTACCACTCGTTTCTCCACGTCTCGAATTCGTCGACGGTCATCGAAGGCGCGCGGCGGTTGGTCGGAAGAAACCTCACCGTGTGCGCGAACCCATATATCCGATGGGCAAACCCCTCTACGTCGCGCCACAACGGGCGTATGTCGGCCGCCATGAGGCCTACGTCCTGAAGGCCGGCTGCGTCCATGCCGTCGCAGACGTCCGTGACGCGCAGGCCGGCATACATGGCCACAATAGCGAGGCGTTTCGACTCGTCCGTCAAGAAAAGGCTCCTTCAAGGCGTTTTCGCGATTTTGCGCTCTCCATGATAGCGCGCGCAAACCGCCCGGTCAATAATGTCCTTTACGACATCCGTGCCCCTAAAGGTCCAGGCGCCCTTCGCGAAAGGGGCAGTTCTTAGAGCAGGAGGAACATCGCGGCGATTTGCCGGAGAGCCGGCGGTAAATACCCCGGCCGACAAAGGCCGCGGCGGCGGCTATGGCCAGAAATACTATTATCTTCTCTGTCATATTTCACCCTACAAGCGGCTCGCCACCTGGTAGGCGACGAGCGCCATCATGTAGCCGACCGCCGTGAGCCCGCCCCACTGCAAAAGCGCCCATTTCCAGGAGCCGCTTTCCTTTCTGGTTATCGCCACCGTCGCCACGCATGGGCTGGCGATGAGGGCGAAGAGGAGCATGGCGATGCCGCTGGCCTGGGAGTAGTTGGCGCGCATTTTGCCTCGCAGTTCCTCCAAAGTGTCGGCGCTCTCGCCGACGCCGAATACTATACCCATCTGGGCGACGAATACCTCCTTGGCGGCGGTCGCGCCGATGAGTGCAGTCCCGGCGCGCCAGTCAAAGCCAAGGGGGGCTATCACAGGCTCTATTGCGCGGCCGACGCGGCCGACGAGCGAATTGGCAAGTACGACGGTGTGGGCTTCTTCGGGCGAAGCCGCTGCAGCGAGCCGGTCGGCGGGAGGCGCGGGCCAGTTGGCCGCAAACCACAACAGCACGGACGCGGCGAGTATGATCGTGCCGGCCTTTTTCACATAAAGCCACGAACGCTCCCATGTATGAATGAGAAGCCCCTTGACCGTGGGAAAGCGGTAGGGGGGCAACTCCATCACGAGCGGATGACTCTCGCCTTTGAGGACCGTTCCGCGCAGGAGGCGGGCGATTGCAATGGCCAGAAGCACACCGAAAACGTAGATAAACCAGAGGGCAGCGGCGCGGTACTGCGGCGCGAAGAAAGCCGGAATGAGAAGCGCATATATCGGGAGCCTCGCGCCGCAACTCATCAGAGGTATCACCATCATGGTCGTGAGGCGGCCGAGACGGTTTTCGATGATGCGGGTGGACATGATGGCGGGCACGCTGCAGCCGAAGCCGATAATCATCGGGATGAAGCTCTTGCCGTGGAGGCCCATCTTGTGCATGAGGTGATCCATGACAAACGCGGCGCGCGCCATGTAGCCGGAGTCTTCGAGGACCGCAATCGCGAGAAAAAGCACCATCACGTTCGGGAGAAAGACTATCACGCTCCCGACGCCGCCGATGACGCCGTCCACGATGAGAGATCGCAGCGTAAGCGTTCCGTGCGCGCCTGGTCCGAGAATCGCGCTTATCTGAAAGCCGAGCCAGCCGAGAAGCGAGCCTATCCATTCGCCGGGGGCGCTTGCGGCGTAGAATGCCGCGTAGAAGACGCCGTACATGAGCACAAGCAGTATGGGTATGCCGAGGACTCTGTGCGTCATGAGGACGTCGATTTTGTCGCTCATGATGTGCCGCATCTCGACGGTCGAGGCCACTGATTCCTGGCAGGCGCCGGAGATAAAGCCGTACCTGCGGTCGGCGAGGACAATCTCGGGGGTATCGCCGGTGACGCCGCGCAGATGGGCGATACTTGCGGCGGCCTTTCGAAGGACCGCGTCGGCGCCGGGGAGGGTCTTGAGTTTCTCGACGACGTCGGAATCCTCCTCGAGGAGTTTGACGGCGAGCCAGCGCGAGGGATACTGCGGCAGGAGCGGCGCGGCCGGGTCGAAAGAGTCCAGTATCTTTGCGATCTCCTCCTCGATTTCCCTGCCGTATCTTATGGGCGCCGGCTTCGATACAAGACTTCCCGTAGCGACGGCGAGCGCCGTCTCCACGAGGCTCTCGACGCCCTGGGACTTTGTGCCGACGGTTGCCACGATTGGGATGCCGAGCAGGGCCGAGAGTCTGGGAATGTCTATCTCCACGCCGCGACTTTTGGCGACGTCGGTCATGTTGAGCGCGATGACAACGGGGAGCCCGAGCTCCATGAGCTGGACGGTGAGGTAGAGATTTCGTTCGAGATTGGATGCATCGACGACGTTGACGACAACATCGGGCCTTTCATCGAGGAGGAAATCCCGCGCGACCTTTTCCTCGACCGAGTACGCGGTCAGGCTGTACGTTCCGGGCAGGTCAACGACTACGACGTCGGCGCCGTTTTTTTTGAAATAGCCTTCCTTACGCTCGACGGTGACGCCTGCATAATTGGCCACGTGCTGGCGTGCGCCGGTTATGGCGTTGAAAATGGTCGTCTTTCCGGAGTTTGGATTGCCGGCAAGAGCTATTTTTATCGTCGAAGCCATCGGCTTACCTTTCCGAGCGCGGTGTCTCGCTCAGCTGTCGCGGTGATCTTCGATGGGGACCACGAAGAGATGATGCGCTATGCCCCTGCCGAGGGCCATGCGCGTATTGCCCATCGCGACGATGAGCGGCCCGGGCCCGTGGGTCCTCACGACCCTGATTAACGCGCCGGGCCTCAGCCCCATGGCGGCAAGGTGGAGGCAGAGCCCCCTTCCGCAGCGAGTACCCACCAGGCGCAACTCGACGTCCTCCTTTGCCGCACTCAAAGGAAGGGCATTGGTGTAATCGCCTATCCTCTTTGCGCCGACCTCTATATCTTTCCCCAGAGGGGTCATGTGTTTCCGCCTTTCGGGCCTTGCAGTCGGCGCGCACTCGCGAGAGCTTTTTTGCCGCAGTCGACGCACTCGGTTTCGCAAGCGCCCGAGTTGAAAAAGTGTCTGAACTGTTCGCGAAACCTTTCGCCTGCAAGGGGGCAACTGTCTACGAAATCGACGAGACTGTTGAGCCTGTTCAAGACCTCAGGCCCCAGCGAGTGTTCGAGCCGGCAGGCGCTCTTTCCGGCGGATTCGGGGTCAATGCCGAGTATCCCGACGAGAAACCGCGCGAGGGCGTCATGACGCCTTACGACGCGTCTGGCCGCTTTTTCGCCTGCGGGCGTGAGGGTGACGAGGCTGTAGGGGTCATAGTTGATGAGGCCCTTGGCGGCGAGGGATTTGAGCGCGCCGGTGACCGAAGGCGGTGCTACGCCGAGAGTTGCGGCTATGTCCTTGGCGCGAGCGACGCGGTTTTCGGCGACTATATTGAAGATAGCCTCGATATAGTCTTCCTGGCTGGCGCTAAGCTGTAATACTTCGCTCACCTGGGGCCTCCCGTTCGAAGTTAGGCACTGCTAACATTATATGTCAAGACAAACAATTGTCCAGGAGAAATCCCGGAACCTTGGTTCTGCGGAAAGTCTCGATGCGGCTCTTTGGCCGACAATTGCCGGCAAGGGGCCGTGGACTGTCTGAGGGACGTTAATATAATGGCCGGTGTACGGTTTCCTTACATGGACGGAGGCGGTTTATGCGAAGGCGAAAACTTGTCCTGATCGGCGCTGGTAGCGCGGTTTTCACCAAGGGGCTCGTGGCGGACCTCATCGAGGAGGGCAGCCCGTGGGGGCTCTCGCTTGTGGACATCAGCGAGGAGAATCTGTCGGTGGCGTACGGGCTGGCGCGGCGGATGATAGAGCTTCGCGGCGGAGATATCGAGCTTAGCCGGACGCTCGACAGACGCGAGGCGCTTGGCGGTGCGGACGTGGTGGTGACGACGATAGCCGTCGGCGGCCGCCGGGGGTGGGAGGCGGACGTCTTCATCCCACGAAAGTACGGGATATTTCAACCGGTGGGCGACACGATCATGCCGGGCGGGATTTCTCGCGCATTGAGGATGATTCCGGCGCTTGTGGATATCGCCAACGACGTGAGCGCGATCGCGCCGGAGGCGTGGTTTTTCAACTATTCAAATCCGATGGCGGCCAACTGCCGCGCTATAAGAAAAGTCACCTCCGCATCCGTGGTGGGGCTCTGTCACGGAGTGCCGCACGTGGAGGCGGAGATTGCGGAGCTGGCTGGAACGCGCTACTCGAAATGCCGGTTTACAAGCGTCGGCATAAACCACCTGACGTGGATCGTAAAGTGCGCCGTCGGCAAACGCGACGGCCTCGAGATGCTTCGCGAACGTCTCGACGAATTTGCAGGGCAGGGAATTCCCATTCCCGGGCGCGCGGAACATATTTTCTCTTTCGAGATGTTCAAACTCGTCGGCGCGTTTCCGGCGGTCTTTGACAGGCATGTGACGGAGTTTTTCCCGCAGCTTTTCCGCGACGGGGAACATTACGGGAAGAAACTCGGCGTGGACAGGTTCAGTTTTGAGACGATAATCGAGAGAGGCGACAGGACATTTGCCGCGATGAAGGCTCAGGCCGAGGGGCGTGAGCCTATCGACGAAGGGATTTTCAAGCGGTCGGCCGGAGAGCATGAGAAACTCGTCGAGGTCCTGAACGCGCTTGAAGCGCCGCGCGCGAAGACGTTTTCGGTGAATATCCCTAACACCGGCCAGGTGTCGAATCTCTCGCGGGATTTCGTACTCGAATGTCCGGCGAGGATATCGTCAAAGGGC
This sequence comes from uncultured bacterium, assembly GCA_937863625.1. GTDB lineage: Bacteria > Planctomycetota > DG-23 > SLPQ01 > SLPQ01 > CALMGO01. The sequence goes on along the minus strand of CALMGO010000203.1, from coordinate 177 downwards.
ATGAAACCCGTGAAGGTAGGGGACATCCCTTCGATGTGCCGCGCGACGGTCGAGAAGGCGCTTCTCGTCGTCGAGCTCACCGTGGAGGCGGCGCTCGAACGCAGTCGCGACAAACTCGTCCAGGCGCTCATATTCGACGGGGCGGTAAAGTCCACCGCCGACGCAGGGCGTCTGGCC
>CALMGO010000202.1 GCA_937863625.1 uncultured bacterium | reverse complement strand
GCCCAGGCCGTGTAGTTCGCCCCCTCCTCGGCGGCGCGCTGACCGAGGCGCGGGGAGCGCTCGCTCGCCCGTCCGTACGGAGAGCCAGGGCGCCCCAGAATCGTCGGCGCATCGCCTCCACGGCCGTTGTTCCCTGTCACGAGCGATCACGGCCTCCGCCGGCCGCCGCGGACGAGGTCCGCCAGTTTCCGGGCGGTCCCCTCCATGTCCGGAGCGCCGGCTACGGCCGAGAGGACCGCCACCCCTGCGGCCCCCGCTGCCATCACCTCCGGAATGTGCTCCGCCGTGATGCCGCCGATGGCGATGACCGGCACATGCGAGTCACGCGCAACGCTCGTGATAAATGACAGACCCGTAACCGGAGCGTCTTTGGTCCCGGTTGGAAACGAAGCTCCGACCCCGATGTAATCCGCCCCTGATGCCGCAGCCGCGGCAAACACCTCCATGGTATAGGCCGACGCGCCGACGATGGCGCCGGGCGGCAGCATCTCCCGCGCCCGGGGCACCGGGATATCATCCGGGCCGACATGCACACCGTCCGCACCGGCAAGCCGCGCAATATCAGCTCGGTCATTTACGATAAAGAGGGCGTCGCCTGCAAGAGACCGCACGAGGCGCGCGCGTTCGAGGAAGACCGAGTCGGGGAGGGACTTTTCCCGGAGTTGCAGCATATCTGCGCCGCCTGCGACGATTTCCGTGACGAGGTCGGGAAACGGGAGCGCGGAGATACCGTCCGTCAGGAGGACGACGAGGCGCACTCCATCGAGTGAGGGTTTCATGGCAACGCTACGTCGGGAACGAGGCGACGGCTTCGTCGACCGAGTCATAGAGGGAGAAAATCTTGTCGAGGCGGGTCATACGAAAGATGTCGAGGATATTGCCCTGGAGGCCGCTGAGCACCACTGTGCCGCCTGCTTCGCCGCTTGACTTGCGGGCGCGAATGAGAGCGCCGAGCCCGTCAGACGTGATGATATCCACGCCCGACATGTCTACGACGAGGTTAAGCGTCTTTTCGGCGATGATGCGCTCGAGATTTTCGCTGACAAGCCGGCTCTCTGCGGTGGAGATGTGGCCTGAGAGGGTCATGACGGTAGCGGGGCCGACCTTTTTGCAGTCTATCTCAATTGGCTTGATCGGGCTCACAGCTTTGTCCCCTTACGTTTGACCATCGTTACTTCATTTCCCCGGTCGCTGAACACGACCGAATCCATGTAAGATTTCATAAGCAGCAATCCGCGCCCGGAAGGTATGTCGAGATTTTCATCGATGGTCGGGTCAGGGATGTCGCTACAGTCGAATCCGGGGCCTTCGTCGCGGACGCTGACCGTGATGGCGTCATCCTCGATGCAGAAACGAATAAACACCCTTTTGGCGTGGTCACAGTCGTTTCCGTGCTTCATTGCGTTGGCCAGCGCTTCATCGAGGGCGAGGCGGACAGCGAATACGTCCGTGTCACTAAATGAAGTGTGCGAGAGCGCCTCGATGATGGTCTCCTCGACGTCGAGGATCTCCTCGGGGATGCTGGGGATATCCACGGAGTACCATATGCCCTTTTTGAACTCAGCGGGCATTCTCTGGCGTGAGGCCTCGCTTGACGGCATGTGGGTCATCTCACGAAGGTTCGCACGGGTTACGAGGTACGTCTCTTGAAACGCCTGAGCGCCTGATCCATGTCATCGAAGATTTCGAAGAGACGGTTGAGCTTTGTGATTCGGAAGACCTCGTAGATCTCAGGGATAATGTTGCACAGTTTGAGTTCGCCGTTTTCCTCCTTGATGCGCTTGTTGAGCGTGATGAGCTTGCCCAAAGCGGCCGAAGAGAGGTATTCGACGTTCTCGAAATTAAGGAGCAGCTTGGTCTTATACTGTTTGTCAACGAGATCGAAAAGCGCGTCGCCCACTTCCTGGATGACGGCCTCGTCGAGGATTTTCTTGTCCCTGAAGGTAACGACAGTCACCTCGTTGACAGGTTCAACAAGGAGCCTTTCCTGGTCGGTCATCTGACGCTCCTTTCCGCACTTGATTTGCCGGCCACCCGCGAGATCCCCAAGCGGGTCCCCCATGAGATCCGGGTCTGCCGGATAATAATAAGGGCCTCTGTGAAGACTGTCAAGAAGCAAATAACCCTAATGCGAGGCAAATATCGGCAAAAACGCTTTGAGATTCAAGGACTTTCCGCCGCCTCCCGGAGCCGCGCGATTGCGGCCCTCGCGCCGGGGGAAAAAGGCGCCCCGCATCACGCGGGGCGGCAGTCACCTGCGCGTACATCTCACGCCGTTCTATTGCAGCGGCGTGGCCGCAACCACCTCGATGAGCCTGACGGGAAAGCCCTCAATCGTGACGATCTTTCCGCGGATGCCGCATTTCTTGCCTTCGACGCTGCCGAGGCTGATGACGTCGCTCTTGAGCAGGTAGAGTATCGTCCGCCCATCGACGAGTTTATGCGTCGCGCCGCCGATATTCTTGATATAGAATTTCTCCACAAGGCCGGTCGCGATAAAGGGCGTAGCGGCGGGAGTCGAGATAGTGGTGAGCTCCTCGGCGCGCTGCTTTTCGAGATCGTTGAGGCGCGCCTGCAGATCGTCGTCGATTTTTCCGAGTTCCTTCGCGCGCGCGGTTATGGCCTCATAGGAAGTCAGCTGCGAGAGCCTGCGTTTGGCCTGAAGCCGTGTCGCGGCGACATCGGACTTGTCCGAGACCTCGGTGTACATGTCGCGCGCGGCCGTGAAATCCCACGCCATCGGATCTTCCTTGGCGACCTCGGCCTTGAACAACTTCTCGGCCTCCATGAGTTTGGCCGCATAGACGTCGTTGCTGACCACCGGCTTCACTGTCGGCGGCGGCGTAACAATCGTCACTATATTCGTGCCGGTCGCATCGGTCGCTCCCACCGCATCCGTCGGTCCGACTGCCTCCACGGGAGGCGGGCCGCTCGCGACGGCGCCCCCGGGCAGCGGCCCGGAGAGTCTCACGTACTGCGCCAGAATCCACGCCGTCTCACCCGGCATCGGCGCCACGCGGTACCATTCGCCGCGGATGTCCATGCCGAGAACCTGAAATTTGTGCCCGATGGGAACCGTGTACAGCCGGTCAAACTGCGTCCCCGGCCCTATCCGGATGGAAACATTATTGCCGATGACCATCCCGCTTTTCTCGTCGATCTTCTGCAGGAACTCCTTGGATATCCATGAATACCCGGATGCGGGAAACTCGATCTCATACCATTCTCCCTGCTGGGCGAAGACATTCACCTCGTAGCCCAGCGGCGCTTCGAGATAGGCCGGGTACTCCGTGCCGGGGCCCTTGCGGATGCGCACGTTGTTGCCGACGAGCGTCGCCTTTACCGACTCGCGCGCAGGAGCGGCGACGGGAGCCGCGGCCGCTGTCGTCGCGGGCGCTGCCGCAGCCGTGGTCGCAGGGGCGGCCGCAGCGCTCGGAGCGCCTGCAGCCTGCGCAAAGGCGCTCGCGGAGGCGCACAGCACCACCGCTGCAACAAAAAGCGTCATACGGGCGGACCTCATCGGGAAGAGACTCATTTTGCACCTCCGGGAAGAATTTCGCATAGTAGCACCGCGCTATCGGCAACAACACCACCAATAGCGGGATTCTACTATATCGGCAAGGCCAAATTAAATAAACAGTTTTTTGGCGCTGTCGCGTGTTGCAGGGCAAAGGGGCGCATTGAAGGCAAAAGGCGTGAAAAGTGCTCTGTTGAAAAGACCGGCAACAAGTTTGAGAACGGGTTCTGCAAAGGGACGTGAATCGGGGACAGGCACTGCCGGGAGGCTACAAGGCGCAAGATGAAGCAAGAGGGGCTCCGGAGCCAGTCCCCAATTTCACTAAAACGCGTCTGCAACGGTCTTTTCAACAGGGCGCATGAAGAACAGGACACGGAAAGCCTATCCCGCCGTGAAAAGCGATTCCGGGTCCAGCCGCGCCCGGTTTATATCGAGCTTAACCAGGATGTCGATTACCGCGTCGGTATCGAGTTTCCAGTCCGCCGCCCAGAGGATGATGTCCAGATTTTCCCAACCGCAGCGGACCCGGTCGAGCACGCGGTCGAGGACAAGAGGGTCGCAGGGAAGGTTCTTTGAAAGCGTCCCGAAAGCCGGCGCCTCAAATTCGCTCCAGTATATGATCCCCATCAGGTGTTCGAGCCACCTGGCCCTGCACCATCCGTGCCAATGCAGCCGCAGCCATTCGGTAATGGCCGCGTTTCCGAGGTCGTTTTTGGCTCTTTCGCTGGCTATCCACTTGTACCGCAGGGCTTCAAGGTATGAATACTTGTAGAGGCTCTTGACGGGGGCAGGCGAACCGCCCGGCGCTGTGGCGCCGATGACAGAGTGTTCCTGACGCGGTGTCGTTTGTACGGTCATGTTGCGCCCTTTCAGGACTCCACCCATCAGGAGTTATCGGCAGGAACCGGCGCGGAGTTTAGCGCAGGACGGATACAGAGGGGCTCCGGCGTCGCCGGAAGGGAATGTGCTCTACGCCCCTGAAGCGGTTCTGAGCATGTCCTTTATCTTCATCAACCGGGCGCGGCCGGCGCGTTCCGCCTCGTCGAGCTTGCTTGAAATGCCCTTTATCGCGCGCGCAAGCTGCGGAATGAGGACGTATTCGAGGGCGTTGACGCGGCGTCTGGTCTTTTCTATCTCGGCGGCCAGGCGAAGCACGGCCTCTTCGAGTTCGGCGAGCTTGAGTATCCGCGGAAAAACGTCTCTGAGCGACCCGGCAGCTTTGTCAAAGTCGCTTGTCGTCGCGACCATGCTGTAGGAGCTCTTGAGCTGGAAGCCTGTAAGCGTCAATACCGGCACCGGAACGCTCATCACGAGTTTCTGGCCGAATTCTATGTCGAGTTTCACGTCGCACTCTTCGATAGCCGCCGCGATGCTCTCATCGCCGGAGGACGCGCCGGCCACCGCAAACTGCGCGAGGCTCTCCGGAAGTTCGCGGTCCACCTGCTCGCGAAGCGTGCCGTACTGCTCGACTATGGGCATGAATTCCTGCACGAGCCCCTCGAGCTTGTCCTTGAGGAGTTTGTGCCCCCGGCGCGCCAGCACATGCCGCTTGCGCAGCTTCAGGAGCACCATGCGTGTCGGGTTGACTTTAAGTTCGGCCATCAGTCTCCGCTTTCACTCGCAGCAGCAGCGTTTACTCCGCCGGCTGAGCGTCTTCGCCATCGGTCTCAGCGACCGCCTCTTCGAGATCTTCGCCTTCCGCAGGTTGAGCCTCGTCGGCGCCTTTGTAGTACTTTTCGACAAATTCGGGCCGGATGCGTTTCAGTTCGGCCTTCGGCAGTATCGCCATGAGTTCCCAGCCGAGGTCGAGACCCTGCTCGATGGTGCGGTTTTCGTCCTCGCCCTGGGTGATGAACTCCGCCTCAAATCTCCTTGCGAATTCGACGTACTTGAGGTCGAGCGGCGTAAGCGCCGACTCGCCGAGCACGACCGCGAGTTCCTGCGCGTTTTTGCCGCGGGCGTATCCGGCGTACAACTGGTTCATCACGCCGGAGTGGTCCTCACGCGTCTTGCCGGCGCCGATGCCTTTGTCCTTGAGACGCGACAGACTCGGCAGCACGTCGACCGGCGGATAGATACCTTCCTTATGGAGCGAGCGGCTGATGATAATCTGCCCCTCGGTGATATAACCGGTGAGGTCGGGAATCGGATGCGTCTTATCGTCTTCGGGCATTGTGAGAATGGGTATCTGCGTGATGGAGCCGTTTTTGCCTTTGAGCCTGCCGGCGCGCTCGTAGATGGTCGAGAGGTCGGTGTAGAGATATCCGGGATATCCGCGCCTGCTTGGGACTTCCTTGCGCGCCGCCGAGATCTCGCGAAGCGCCTCGCAGTAGTTTGTCATGTCGGTCATTATCACGAGGACGTGCATTTCGAGTTCGTAAGCGAGGTATTCCGCGGTCGTCAGCGCCATTCTCGGCACGGCTATGCGTTCGATGGGCGGGTCGTCGGCGAGGTTGATGAAAAGGACGCTTCGTTCGAGGGCGCCTGTGCGTTCGAAATCCCTTATGAAGAAATTCGACTCTTCGAAGGTAATCCCCATCGCGGCGAAGACGACGCCGAATTTCTCGCCGCTTTTGAGCACGGTGGCCTGCCTGGCTATCTGAGCGGCCATCTTGGCGTGAGGCAGACCGGAGGCGGAGAATATCGGCAGCTTTTGTCCGCGCACGCACGAGTTAAGCACGTCAATCGTGGAGATGCCCGTCTGGATAAATTCATTTGGATAATCGCGCGCATAGGGGTTCATGGGCGTACCGTTCACGCCGAGGTGCTTTTCCGGGATGATGCGCGGC
>CALMGO010000201.1 GCA_937863625.1 uncultured bacterium | reverse complement strand
ACCATATTCTTTCGGCCCGGGGAGGGGAACTACGCCCTTCTCATGCGCAGCAGCGCGACGGACTGCCGAATCGAGAACAACATCCTCGTCGGGGGACGATACGGCGCAGTGTATGCGGAGAAATCGTGCTACGAGGGGCTCAAGATGGATTACAATATCATATACAACTACCCGGGGCAACAGATTCTGGGGGATTCGAGCGAGGGCATAGCGCTATCGGTCGAAGAGTGGCTGGCAGCGGGGTTTGACGCGCACTCGGTGCTGCAGAAGATGCCGGTTTTCGTAGACACGGAAAAGGGAGATTTGCACCTTAAACCCGGCTCGGCCGGGATTGACGCGGGTGTTGATATCGCCAAGGACGTCCCGGTCGATAGCGACGGGACAAAACGGCCGCAGGGCAAGGCGTTTGACATAGGGTGCTATGAGATGGGCGCGGAGTAGAGTCGGGCGCTCAAATCCGCGAGTGCGGGCGTTCTGGAACAGGTCATGAAACGGCGCTGGTCACGTCGATAACATCCGTATCGGGCGAGTGGCCCAAAACGTCCCAATAACGGGACGGGAGGGCGTTTCCCGGCGAGGAAGCACGCTCACAAGGACAAGTTAACACAGCCCCTTCAAGAGAGGAACCAACATGAAGAAATGGCTTGATATTATCATAGGCGTACTGCTTTTGAGCGTGATCGCTTGGGTCGGGTATCGGCTGGCGATGTCGAAGGTGGAACTGGATATCTACAGGGACCGCCTGGCGGGGCTCAGCAACGAATATGAGATGCTTCGCTCGATGTACAACACCGCGGTGGCGAGGACAGCGGTAACGGAACTGACCGTCAAGGACGGGCGGCTCTCGGTATCGATACGCACAATTCAAGGGGTCGAGAGGACGATAGAGACGCCGTTTGACCCGTCGAGCGAGATATACTGCGACTATGTTCTTCTGGACGGGCGGCTGTGGATTCGCAGGGTGTACGACGCCAAGACGCCACCGAGCAAGGGGCTCATCATCGACGACAGCCTCGTGAATGTGGACTGGAGCAATCCGGCGGTGAGGTACGGCAAGGCGGTGTACCGGTCGCTTGACGAGGGGCGGTGGGTGGTGACAGTGACGGGCGACGGGTCGCTGGGGCTGGCGCGGTTGGAGGAAGGTGCGGAACTGGTGCTATCGGGTCCGCCGCCGGTGAGGGACTATGAGCAGATGGAAAAGGAAATCGACGCGAGTCTGTCGGGCGTGACGGCGGGGGACGTGGTGAAACGGGTCGTGGGGGGAGGGAAATAAGGGGGCGGGGCAGGGGCAGGGCACAGGGACAAAGCCGTATCAGGGCATTGCAGAGAAATGCAGCCCCCCTGCCCTGCCGCCGGGGGTGTGCCGACGGCAGGCGGCGGGCTGGATGAAAGACGTGGCCGGACAGGCGCGCGGCGATATCGCCTA
>CALMGO010000200.1 GCA_937863625.1 uncultured bacterium | reverse complement strand
CGCCTGTTCAGGCCTTGACACCCCAAACCCCACCACTACCGGCTTGTCAGTGAGCCTCTTGGCCTTGCCGACGCCCTCCGATAGTTCCGCCGGCAGCGCCTCGCGCGCCCCCGTCGTACCGACCACGCTGACGTAGTATATAAATGGCTTCGACACGGCCGTTATCCTGGCCAGCCGCGCCGCCGGAGTATTCGGCGTCACCAGAAATACTACCCCAAGCCCCCCCTCCTCCGCGCCTCCAAGCGCGACTTCCGCCTCTTCCGGCGGCAGGTCTGGCACGATGAGAGCGTCCACCCCCGCCTCCGACGCCGCCTTCGCAAATTCCTTCGGCCCCTTCTTCCACACTATCGAATACGACACCATCGCCGCGATCGGTATCTGGCTTTGCTTGCGAATCTCGCGCACCGCCCACAGTGCGTCCTTGACCGTGTACCCCGCCTCAAGCACCCGCGAATAGGAGTCCTGTATCGTCGGCCCGTCGGCGATAGGGTCGCTGTATGCAAACCCCAGTTCCACCATGTCCGCACCGCACGCCTCCAGCGCCAGCACCACCTCCACCGTCGCCTCGGGCGTAGGGTCGCACGCCGTCACAAACGGCATAAACGCCTTGCGCCCCTTGCTGCCGAGCTCAGCAAATTTATCCTCTATCCTGCCCACACCCACCTCCGGACTATATCTTATCCCCAATCAGTCTCGCCACTTCCATCGAGTCCTTCGCCCCGCTGCCCGAAAGGCAGAGCACCACTACCTTGCCCGCCCCCATCGTCGGCCCTTCCTTCATCACGTTGGCGATTGCATGGCTCGATTCGAGCGCCGGAATGATGCCCTCGACTTTCGCCAGTTCTTCAAACGCCGCCAGCGCCTCCACGTCAAGCGCCGACGTATATCTCACCCTCCCCGTGTCCTTCCACATGCTGTGTTCCGGCCCCACCCCCGGATAGTCAAGTCCCGCCGATACGCTGTGCACCTTGGCAGTTTGACCGTCCGCGTCCTGGAGCACGTAGCTCTTCGCCCCGTGAAGCACTCCCGGCGCTCCCAGCGTCAACGTCGCCGCGTGCTCTCCCGCCACGAGTCCGCGTCCGGCCGCCTCCACCCCCACCAACTCCACCGACGTGTCCTCGATAAACGGGTAAAACATCCCTGCGCTGTTGGAGCCTCCTCCCACGCACGCGGTCACCACGTCCGGCAGCCGCCCCTCTTTCTCCATTATCTGCTGCTTCGTTTCCCGACCGATGACGGTTTGAAAGTCCCTCACCATCGTCGGAAAGGGATGCGGCCCCACCACCGACCCGATTATGTAATGCGTGTCACCCACGGACCCCATCCAGTCGCGCATCGCCGCGTTTGTCGCGTCCTTGAGTGTCCGCGAGCCCGCCGTGACGCTCGTTACCTTCGTCCCCAGCAGTTTCATCCGAAAGACGTTGAGCGCCTGTCTGCGCATGTCTTCCTCGCCCATGTACACTTCGCACTCAAACCCGAGTAGCGCCGCCACAGTCGCCGTCGCCACTCCGTGCTGCCCCGCGCCCGTCTCCGCAATAATTCTTTTCTTGCACATCCGCTTGGCCAGCAGCCCCTGCCCCAGGCAGTTATTTATCTTGTGCGCCCCCGTATGGTTGAGGTCTTCGCGCTTCAGGTACAGTCTTATCCCGCCGTACTTCTTCCCCATGCTCTCTGCAAGGTACAGCGGACTCGGCCGCCCCACGTAGTCAGCCAGGTAGTGCTCCAGTAAACGCGTAAATTCCGCATCCGCCTTGGCTTGAGCGTAGGCTTGATCGAGTTCCTCAAGCGCCCGCATCAGCGTCTCCGGCACGTACCGCCCGCCGTATTCGCCGAAATGTCCGTTCTTGTCTGTTCGGCTTTTCATCGTGTTTGTCCTGTCTTTACGTTCAGTACCCGCCTCCGGCCAGTCCGAGATTATACGTGCAAGTGACTGTTTCTCAATAGCCCGCATGACATGACATTTCCTGCATATCCGCAGCTTTCTTTGACAGCAGACGCGATTGCTGTATACTTTGAGGGGGGATGCGCCACCGCAACTGTGAGAGGACCATATATGGCGCTCCGACTTGATGGTAGATCCGTGTTTCCCGAAATGTCCCCAACTCCCCTTGATCTCCTCTCGGGACACTCAACGCTTATCTCGGATGGGCTTTCCCTTTCGTCACTCGATGATGCGCTCCCGTCGCCGGACGTCACCGCCCCTCCCGCCCGCATGCTTGTCGTCGACGACGAGGAAGCCATCCGCTTCTTCCTCCACAAGAAACTTACCGAGGCGGGTTTCGCGTGCGACCAGGCCGAAGACGGCCTCCAGGCCATTCAGCGCGTCGAAGACGATTCCTATCAGCTTGTCATCTGCGACATACGACTGCCTGACATCGACGGACTGGAAATCCTCCGCCGCATACGCTCCTTCGATGAGGATATTGCCGTCGTCATGCTCACGGCCGTCACCGACATTAATGTCGCCATCCCCGCGCTCAAGGCCGGCGCCAGTGACTACCTTGTAAAGCCCTTCAACGTCGACCAGCTCCTCCTGTCCGTCTCCCGCGCCCTGGAGAAACGATCCCTCACTCTCGAAAACCGCCTCTATCAGCAGACTCTTGAAACAAGGGTCGTTGAACGAACCCGCGAACTCGTGAAGAAAAACATAGATCTCTCGCGCCTCTTCCTCAACACCATAGAGTCGCTCATTTTCACTCTCGAAGCAAAGGATATGTACACCGAGGGGCACTCCTGGAAGGTCGCCCTCCTTGCCGCCAATACCGGCAGGGCCCTCGGCCTCGACGCCGCCATGGTCGAAAACCTCTCCCTCGCCGGTCTCCTTCACGACATCGGAAAGATTGGAGTCAGGGATACCATCCTTAACAAACCCTCAAAGCTCACCACCGAGGAATACCTCCACATTCAGCAGCACCCCGTAGTCGGCGAGAGGATCCTCCGTCCCCTCGAGCCGCTCAAACTCGTCCTCCCCTGCGTACGACACCATCACGAATGGTTCAACGGCAAAGGCTATCCCGACGGCCTCGCCGGAGAGAATATCCCGATTGCCGCGCGCATCCTCACCATCGCCGACGCCTACGACGCCATCACCAGCGAACGCGCCTACCGTCCCGCCCGCAGCCGCGATGAGGCCCTCTCCATCGTCCGAGGCGCCGCCGGCACCCAGTTCGACCCCCGGCACGTCGAGGCCTTTGTCGCCATGATGGAGGGGTAACCGCCGTTCCCGCCCTCCACTTGACATTCCCGTCCGCTCACGTAATATATCTTCCTGCGTTTCGCATCTGGCCCGGGTGGCTCAACGGTAGAGCGGCGCATTCGTAATGCGCAGGTTGCGGGTTCGATTCCCGCCCCGGGCTCCATTATTTTCCTCCCCTACGCCCTCGTTGGCCGGGCAGTGTCAAAGGAAAGCAGGCAACCCGGAAGGTGCCGCGCGTCTGTATGCGGACTTTGATATGATTACAGCGCCGTCAACCATGACACTTGGTATGGCATGAGACGCCCGGAGAAATCCCCCCTGCCTCCGAGCAGGTCCTGCACAGGCCCGCCCGAGAAAAAACCCGACACATCCGCGCTCACTTCGTGTCGCGTAAGGTTGTGAAGCGCGACGATGGCGTCACCCGACTCGCGACACGTGCGCTTCGCCGCGAATATCTCCCTGCCCATGTCGAGCACGGTCTGGTCTGCGTTCGGATGAAATGCCTTTTCGCGACGCCTCACCTGGAGCATGCGCTTGTATTCTCTAAAGACGAGCGCGCGTAGCGAAGCACGGTCTCCAATCTCATCCCGCAATTCCCCGAGCCTGAGCCGCGCCCTGTTTATGCGCCGCGCCATCCCGCTTTCTCTCGCGCCTTCCGTATCGTTTCGTGAACCGACAAGGCTGTGAATGTATATCCCGGGAATGCCGATAAACGACAGCGTTATCGCCTGCGAACACATGAATCGCGCCACCTGTATCTCGCGCGGCTCGTCTGACCGCGGATCGTTGACCGCGTCGAAGTAGTTGAGGTTGAGTTCGTAGGGGCTCACTGACCCGTCGGCGTTGCGCCTGCCCGTCACCGCTCCTCCGTGCGCCACCGCCAGTTCGCACAGGCGCCTGCGCGCCCCTTCATCAAGTATCCCTTCCGTCGGACGCATGCCGATGCCGTCATGGGTGGCCGTTATGTTAAGGTACGTTGCCCTCTCCCCGGCGTTCGACACGCACTTGGCCCACTTGCTGAGCGCGCTGCCGTCTCCCGTCACGAGCGCGTGCAAAATCAGCGGCGGCAGCGCAAAATTGTATATCACTTGCGCCTCATCACCCCGGTCGCCGAAGTACGACATATTCTCGTCGTGAGGCACGTTGGTCTCGGTGAGAAGCAGCACTGGGGGAGACACCATGTCATACACGTCGCGTATGAGTTTGATCACAGCGTGTGTTTCGTCCAGGTGAGCGCACGATGTCCCGAGGCGTTTCCACAGGTACGGGATGGCATCCAGACGTATCATTGACGCGCCACGCCGGGAATAAGTCAGAAGAACATCAAGCACCTCCAGCAGTACTTTCGGGTTTGCGTAATTCAAGTCGATTTGGTCGCGGCTGAATGTCGTCCACAGCCATTTCGTGCCTTCGTGTGTCGGATAGTCATGCAGAAGTGGAAGGTTTCTCGTGCGCAGCACACACCGCGTATCCGTGTCGGGAGGCAGCGCGATGAAGAAATCGGCATACTCCTCCTCGCCCGCCGCATACCCCTTCATGTAGACGCTTTCACGGGAAACATGATTTATAACCGCGTCGAAGACCATGCGGTATCTGCAAGACAACCGCTCTATGTCTTCCCAGTCGCCCAGTTCGGGATTGACTCTCCGGAAATCGATGACCGCGAAACCGTCATCGGAACTGTACGGGTAAAACGGCAGAAGATGTACAAACGATACCAGGCCCCCTACATCGAGGCTGAGAAACTTTTCCAGCGCCGAAAGCGGGCTCAGCCCCTCGTCAAGCACCGAGTCGCCGTAACTTATGAGCACAACGTCCCGTTCGTCCCACCGCTCACGCGGCTCATTGTCCTGTCCCTGGCCCCCGTACCTGGCGACAAGCCGCATGACGCTCTCGTACACCTCAGGAGCATTGTCCGCTCCGTACAAGAACTCAAGCCTGCCGCGTATCCGCGACTTGATGTCATCTGTTTGCATTGCGGCAGTATATATTCCTGGGCGTCGCCGGACAAGGGCGTGAATGTTACTGCCCTGCTTTACCCCGTGCAGTCAAAG
>CALMGO010000199.1 GCA_937863625.1 uncultured bacterium | reverse complement strand
CACGTTGGCGGCGTCCTGGTATTCCTGTTCGGCCTTCATCTTATTGCCAATCGCATCGTAGGTCTTACCCATCATCAAGAACACGCTCGCGGCGTCGCTTGTGTAGCGCTCCTCGGTCGTGCCGGCGTCGGCCAGCGCCGCCGACTTGAAATCCGGGAGCGCCTTTGTGAAATCGCCGAGCATGTAATCGAGGAGCCCCAGGTACCAGAGCGCCATCATCTGTTCGTAAGGGTCGCCTTTGTACTCCTTGGTGGCCTCCTGGCCGATTACGGCCTTGAACTCACCCTCGGCTTTGAAATCCTCCATAATCGCCGTCGCGTCGATGAAGTGCTCGCGCGCTTCCTCGAGGCGTCCCTCATCGAGGGCAAGCGTCCCAAGGCGCAGATGATAGAGCGCGCGGCTATTGGGCTCGGCGGCCAGGTTGGCTTCGTAGATGCTCCGGGCGGCCTGATAGTTACCCGCGTAGAACTCGTCCACGCCGCCGGGCCGCTGGGTCGCGCAGCCTGACGCCAACAGCGCCGCTGCGAACGCCATCGCAAGGGTTGCCTTTCTCACGAAACGCTCCTACCTGTAAAGGGGGCTTCGCTTGTCGACCTTTTTGATGTCGTAACCCTTGGACCAGACGACGTCGGAGGATTCGGCGTCAATGAGTTCAAACGAGTAGTACAGGTAGTCGCTGCGAACACCCTTGTCACTTTTGGAGAGGGACTTTATGGTTCCGGTCAGGAAATACTCCACGCCGCTGAGCATTTTTTCGCCGGAGGAGGATACGGCTCCGGTTCTCTTTGCGTTGCGCTCGGCCTCTATCGCGGCCATGCGTTCGCGGTTTACAAATGTGGCCTTGTCACCGGCATACTGGTTGAGAAAATCGCGCATCTGAAGCGTGATGATGTCGGTATCCACCCTGAAGCGGGATTCGTTAATGGTCGGCAGGAGCGCTATGCGCGGCTTCACAGAGGCGCCTGCCAGAGCAGACGTGCCGACAAGGTCGCGCGACATCGTCTCGGCCACGGTTCTTACGTCCTGGCTGTCGATACCGGTGCCGCCGAGACTGTCCGGCTCATCAGGGTTCACGTACACGCTGCTTGAGCAGCCCATCGCAAGCACCACCACAACCGCTACTGTCAGAAAAAGCCTCGTCACTGGAAGCCTCCTTTCACATGCCCCTCGTTTGTTTTTCCCGAATGTCCGTCACAACAGTCAATTCTACAGCAAGTCAGTCTTCTTAGCAAAACTCAAGATTCGTCTTTCTATTTGTGCATTTGACAATTCATACGGCCATTTTCTTCAAAAAATCGCCGCCTGCCTTCAGAACCGTCCTTCATCGCTCTTCCCGGCGCGTTCTTCCTTGGCTATTCACCCGGCTTTGGCAATAGTTTACGCCCCATAATTGCCGATTTTCCGGTATATACTGTGTCGCTTTTTTTCACCTATCGTATTTCGCGGCATCTGACAGGAGGCTCCTTGATGAAAGTCCGGCAATTTGACGTAGTCCCGAATATCCCGGAGTCGCTCTCCCGGCTCAAAGACCTGGCTATGAACCTATGGTTCTGCTGGAACTGGGAGGCAGTCAGGCTCTTCATCCGCCTCGACCACAAGCTCTGGGAAGCCTGCTACCAGAATCCCGTCATGATGCTCGGGCGGCTACCGCAGTCAGTTTACGACGAGGCCGCAAAGGACGAGAGCTTTGTGGCGGAACTCCAGAAGGTGTATGAGGATTTTTCGCGCGATTTGAAAAGGCGCGGATGGTTTGACACGTCGTACGGCGATAAGAAGGGATTTCTCGCGGCGTACTTTTCCTGTGAATACGGCATCGACGAGGGGCTGCCAGTGTATTCGGGCGGTCTCGGCATACTCTCCGGCGACCATCTCAAAGCCGCCAGCGATCTCGGCATTCCGCTTGTGGGGGTGGGGCTGCTTTATCAGAAGGGGTACTTTCAGCAGCGGCTCAATCTCGACGGCTGGCAACAGGAGCACTATCCGGATAACGACTGGTACAACATGCCCGTCGTCATCGAACGCGCAGCCGACGGCGCCCCCGTCAAGGTGACGGTCAACCTCGCGGGCGAAAACGTCACCGCGCAGGTCTGGCGCGTGCAGGTCGGGCGCATTCCGCTCTATCTCCTTGATACCAACATCCCCGAAAATACGCCGCACCATCGCGAGATCACAAGCCAGCTCTACGGCGGGGACCGCGACATGCGCATCCGGCAGGAGATGCTTCTGGGCGTGGGCGGCTCACGCGCGCTCGACACACTCGGCCTGTCGCCGACGGTCTTTCACATCAACGAGGGACACTCGGCATTCATGGTGCTCGAGAGAATACGCAAGATGGTCCGGGAGCAGAGTCTCACATATGACGCGGCCAGGGAACTCGTCTGGGCGTCGACGGTATTTACCACACACACGCCAGTGCCTGCGGGGAACGAGGTTTTTGACATAGCGCTCGTGAAGAAATATCTTGCGCCACTTGTCCAGGAGATGGGGATATCTTGGGACAAGTTCGTTGCGCTCGGCGGGTTCGGCGAGCCGGCGGCGGAGGGTGCGGCGACGGCGGCCACGTTCTCGATGCCTGCGCTTGCGCTGAGACTTTCGGCGTTTTCCAACGGTGTGAGCGCGCTTCACGGGGCGGTAAGCCGGGACATGTGGAAGGGCATATGGCCGGGGCTGCCTGCGGACGAGGTGCCCATCACGAGTGTCACGAACGGGATACACACGCGCTCATGGATTTCGCATGATCTGGCGGACCTTTTCGACAGATATCTCGGTCCGCGCTTCAAGGACAACCCGGAGGACATGAAGGTCTTTCGTCATGTGGATGATATCCCCGATATCGAGCTTTGGCGCGTGCATGAAACGAGGCGGGAGCGGATGGTCTTTTTCGCCAGAAAGCGGCTTCGCACGGACCTCATCCGTCAGGGCGGCGGGTCGGCGATTGTGAAACTTGCCGACGAGGTCCTCGACCCGAGCATTTTGACACTCGGGTTTGCGAGACGATTTGCAACGTACAAGCGCGCGGGGCTCATGTTTACGGACCCGGAGCGGCTCGCGGCCATACTCAACAATCCTGAGCGGCCCGTTCAGATAGTATTTGCGGGCAAGGCCCATCCGCAGGACACGGCGGGGAAGGAACTCATCAAGGAAGTCATTCACTTCGCGCGCCAGCCGCACGTCCGCAACCGCATAGTGTTTCTGGAAGACTATGACATTAACGTGGCGCGGTATCTCGTGCAGGGAGTGGACGTCTGGGTGAATACGCCGGTCCGCCCGATGGAGGCTTCGGGCACGTCCGGCATGAAGGCAGCGGTAAACGGCGTGCCGAATCTTCCCGTTCTCGTCGGCT
>CALMGO010000198.1 GCA_937863625.1 uncultured bacterium | reverse complement strand
TTATGGACCTCCTCGATGACCCCAATACCGGCGCGCCCGAGATAAACAGGGTCATGGCCAGGGACCCTGCGCTTGCTTCCAAGATCCTGCGCCTCGTAAACTCCGCCTACTACGGCCTTTCCAACCGCGTTTCAAGCCTCAATCAGGCTATCGTCATACTCGGCTTTAAGACCGTAAAGTCCGTCGCCCTATCCGCTTCCGTCATGGGCCTCTTCAAGACCCATGGTGACGTGGAGGCCTTCGACCGCGCTGCCTTCTGGAAGCACTCCATCGCTGCCGCCTGCGTCTCCCGCCTTGTTGCCAGAAAGCAGAAAGGCCTTGACCCGGAACTCGCTTTCTCCGGCGGATTGCTCCATGACATCGGCAAGCTCGTCCTTGCGCACTACTTTCCCGCCGAAATTGAAGCCATCGTCAAGGCAGCCAAGGAAAAGAAATGCAGCTTCCTTGACGCCGAGAGGAGCATCCTCGAAACCGACCACGCCGAAATCGGAAGATGGGTCACTGAGAAATGGGGGCTCCCGAAGGATCTCGTCGGAGGCATTGCCTCGCATCACGACATCTCCCAGGCCGCCAATAAAGAACTCGCCGCCGTCATCCAGTTCGGAGATTATCTTGCCAAACTCAAGGGCATAGCCGCCTCGGGCTCATGCGAGCCCGCCGAACTCCCAAAGGAGGTTTGGACCCTCCTGTCCGTCGACAAATCCGACCTGCCGGAACTCATAAACACTATCAATCAGGAAATCTCGGCCGCAAGTTCTTGGCTTGAGGTCGCCGCTTGATAGACGGCGCATGCCGGCTCTTTCCTTCTAAGTGTGCTTCACTTCGGCGGCGTCTCGTGTGAGGGTGTGCCGTTTCGCGCTTACGGTGTGCTTGTGACCGCCACTGCATTGCGCCCTTTACTCTTGGCCTTGTACAGCGCCGAGTCTGCCTCGTTAACCATGTCGGCGAGCGTCTGTCCCATCCGATACTGGGCTACACCGGCCGAAATCGTGACGAAGAATGTCTGCCCATCCAGCGTCAGCTGGTTCGACGCGATCGCACGGCGTATCCTTTCAGCTACCGCTTCCGCACGCTCCGTCTCCGTGTCGCTCAAGATGACGGCAAATTCGTCGCCCCCATAGCGGGCGGCTGCATCGACTGTGCGCACGTTGCCCCTTATAAGGCTCGCGACCTGTGTCAGGATCATGTCGCCGACCTGGTGCCCATGAACGTCGTTGAAAAGCTTGAAATTATCCACGTCCAGCAGTATCAGCGACAGGTTGGTCTTGTTGCGCCTAACACGCGCTATTTCCCTGTGGAGCTCGTCAAAGAATGCCTTATGGTTGATAAATCCCGTCAGGGCGTCCGTTTTGGCCAGGTGCCATACCTTCTGGTACAGTTCGCAGTTGCGAAGCGCTATCGCGATGAACTGGCAGATATGGTCGATCAGCGGCAGGTCCCGCACTTCGTCGAACGGGGTCTTGTTGATCTTGTCCGCGAGATTCAGTACCGCCATTACCTTGTTGTCGCTTACCAGCGGAGCCACGATGCAACTGCTGGTGGCGTACTTGCCCGCATGAGTCCGATCCATCTTCTTGTTTAGGCCCCTCATGAAATTGTCGACGTCCCTTATCAAAAGCGTCGCTTTTCGCTCCAGAGCCATCGTCATCAGCCGCGGCGCCTGGGTTTCCGTCGACATACGTTCGGTTATCTTGTTCGGATGATTGCTCTTCTTGAGCGTCAGTTCGCCCGTTTCTTCATCCACCAGGTACACGCTGGCCAATGTTGCGTCTACCAGTTTCGGTACCTTTGTAACACATATTTCCAGTATCTTGTCGGGGTCAAGGCAGTTGAGCTCCTTCGACAACTGCCCGAGATATGCGGTCCTTCTGACTACTTCGCTCAGTTGGTTACGCTGAAGCTCATAAAACTCCACGTGCTGTTTGAGCCTGCTGTTGGCGCTCTTGTGCTCCTGTGCTTCTGTCTCAGCAGCCTCCAGTCGCGCATGTTCCTCGGCGATTCTCTCCCTCATTATGACTGTTTCGATCGCCATGGCCATATACGCTTCGATTGCCTCGGGTGTCCCGTCCGCGGGAAGACACGTCACATTCTCCCCGGCGGGATAGGGGGGGCCTGCCGCGATGACCCGGACGTCGTTGCCCGACAGGCCCGACCCTTCCCAGTCTTCGCCAAAGTCCCTCATGTCCCACACAACGCCGGAAACACTCGCGGACGCCAGCCGCTTAGCCAGTTTCCCGGTTCTTGTGTACCGTTCGCACGCGACGCCCGCCGACCTGCAAGCCGACTCGGCAGAGTCAAAGAGGTGGGAATTACTGCTGAGGACAGCGATGATTTTCGGTTCCTTGTCGCCGCTTTCCTGCTCAGATCGAAGAAAGTCCAACGTCATGTCGAAATCCGCCTCCCCCGAGGGTTTCTGACCGGGAGTGAAAAAAACTTAAAAATAAACGCACTCCCACACTTTTTATACTTTACAATTTATAAAGTATAAAGTATAAAGCTTCCCGTTCCTGCTGTCTCAAGGCCTTTGCCGCAAGGAGCGCGACGAGTGGCCAAGTCAAATATAGCACATATGTTCCACTCCGGCAAACCGACCGGACCGCCTTTTTCAAATCCGTCTTTCGCTTCGCGCAAAAGCGCCACGCTTGGCTGCCCCGGGAGAACCAAATGACGCCTGTAAAGCTCTACCGCATCGGTGAGGTAATGCGCTACAGCGGCCTGTCCCGACAGACCGTGCACAACTACACCATCCTCGGGCTCATCAAGGAGGCAGACCGTACCGACGGCGGCCATCGGCTGTACTGTGAGGATGTCTTCGAGACCATCCGAAGAATCGAGAATCTCAAGAAAACAAATACCCTTAAGGCAATACGCCGAATTCTAAACGGTGAGATGGAAGAGGCTGATGTCACAGGAAAATGACACTGCCGCAGTTGCGGCCATTCCACGACTTGCCGACCTATGGCAGATCCCGGGCATGCTATTTGCCCTGTTGATCTTCTTTGTCGCCGCCTACATCGCCTCTCATCCCATCGAGACGCCTTCTTCCTACGAGGCCGACCGCCAGGCCCTCGTTTCTGCATACGAGGGCGGCAACACATTCTCAGCGGTTACCAGCGCCCAGAAATTCCTCGCCAGGTACCCCGCCAGTGACCACGAGGCCTTTGCCCGTTTTGTACTTGCGTACTCCACGTGGCAGCTCACCATGTCCAACCCCGCTGCTACCCGCCGGGACCTTTCCGCCTGTCTTGCTTCCTTTCGAAAGGCGCTTATCCTCGGCCTTCCTGCTGCTTATCTTGCCAAAACGCTCCGCGCGCAGGGCGACATACTCATCCGCCTCGGCCTCGCCAACGAAGCCGCCGACGCCTACAGCGCCTTGCTGGAGAAGTTTCCCTCCGAGAACAAGGCCCTTCTCGAGCTTGCCCTGGCCTATTCCCTCCAGATTCCCCCCAGCATCGAGAAAGCCCGCGAATCCATAGACAGCTACCTTGCCATAGAGGGCGGTGAAAATCCGGGTCAGGTCTGATTTGTACGCCGTTTTTATAGACAAGTCTTCTGAGGCTGGACGGCAGATTTTTCTCCATTGGTATTTTCGCCTCGCGTACCAGCAGTGGAATGACGGGGATTCCGCTCTCCAGCGCCGACTCGATCTCGATCCGTACGAAATCAGCGGGATCCTCCAGCCGTTTTTTCCCAGTCTCGTCACTTGCTTCGAGCCAGTGATCGCCGA
>CALMGO010000197.1 GCA_937863625.1 uncultured bacterium | reverse complement strand
GGGCATAATACTTATAATGCTACCGCAAGTGCTTATGCAGTAGCATCTTATTATGGCGCCCACGTTTAATCAGTATTGTGTCCCTAATTTGTGTTCAGGATGCTCATCTTTGTCCTGGTACCGGCCGGGTTGAGCAGATGCGCAAACCGGATATCGCGGCGTCAGGACTTGCTCCGTTCCAGATACATGCGTACTCGCATTGCGGTCGCCTCCCCGGCTTCGATTGGGAAATCCAGCCAGACAGCCCTTTCGCCATTCCATTTCTGAATGTGGTCCAAGTTCGGTCCCTTTTGTGATTACCTGCTCCGGGCCCAGTTCCTCAACATGATCTGTGTTGTAGAGCACTTTCCCGCTATTGTCCAGGAGCTCGACACCGATGCTCGCCTTCTCAACCGTGCGGGCAGTAAAGCGCAATGCAACCATCACCCGGGTCTTGCTCACATCCGGATGCAGCTTTGCCCCAAGGAACTCAAATCCCGGTACCAACGCGCGGTACTGTACTCCCTCGTAACCCAGCTTGACCGGAAATTCGACTTCCAAATCGGGCTCTCTATCGTTCGGTAGAGAAGCAGACGCCTGAGCGGGTCCGCTGCTATCGACGTCCGCGGCGAACAGAAGCCCGATGCCCATGACAACTATGGTGAGCGTCACAACAATCAACCCTTTCATGATATGCCTCCTTCCGTTGGCACCTGAGTGCACACGCTCCATTACCGCGTATTGACGGCAGGCTCCCAATCTCATGTATCCCTCGATGCTCTCGGGGACACGATACTTTAGTAAACTGTTACCGAAACAAGTTCCGCGAAATTCCGGAATTATCACGCTGTAATTTTCACAGACGGCCTCAGAGCCTGCGTAATTAAGGTGACTGACACTATAACCGTGTAGGTCAAGAGATATATGAGGCTCCTTGCCTCAGGTGTTAGAATACGTGTTTTCGGACAACGGTCCAACACCATATTGGCAAGGAGGTCCTCATGAATTACGTCGGAATCGACCTGCACAAGCGGTACCTGGTTGTAAGCGTGGAAGACGAACAAGGCCCGGCAGGCAAGCCCGTGCGGATAGCCTGCAGGAGATAAAGGGACAGTCACCTTAATTAAGATTCCCTAAGTGCTTATCAGCGCATGATATAAGGTGTGGGACTTTCGTAGTTAAGGTGACTGTCCCTTTAATTATTGCGGAGTGTTAAAAGAAACCGGGCGGGAGTGTGGTGACTCCCGCCCGTTTGAATTGATATCTATAGTACGCCGTTATTCGGCGGGGGCGACCGGTACCTCGATGTCACTCTCCGTCGAGGAGAGTTCGGGGGCGAACTCTTCTTCGGGGGCGATGGTGACGGGTTCGTCGAAAGGCGTCGCGTCAGCAGGCAGCGAGAAGGCGAAGACATCGGCCTCGGAGCCGTCTTCATTCAGCGGCAATGAACCTACGAGGATCTCGGTGCACTTCTTCGTGAAGATAACGGACCCGTTGCCTTCGGGGGCTACGATAGGCATTTCGCTCGTGAAGGATTTGATAGCGAATGTCGCGGGGTCGAAGAGGTAGGTCGAAACTACTTCGCCCGACTGTCCGACGACGATTTTGTAAGTCAGGATGGATTCATAGTCGACCGTTTCGACGTCGCTGACGGCGTCGCTGTCGGCGGTAATGACCTGATACGGATCGCGCGAAACGGGAGTGAGGTTGAGGCCGAGCTCATCGAGCGTATCGGCAATGTCCTCGATAGAGGCGATGCTCTCTTTGGAGTATTTATTCAAGCTGCGGTCAAGGAACGTGACCTCGGTGCCGGAGACGAAGACGACGGCGTTGACATCGCCGGATATGTCGACTTTCAACTTGTCCGGGCGCTTGAACGCGGCGGTCATGGAGATATTCTGCTTTTCGTGGACCTCGCCGAGGGTAAAGCTGATGGTGAGCTCTGACTTTTCGTAGTATGCGGCGGCGTTCTTACATGCGTCGGCCCACTTGGTGAGGATGTCCTTTGACGTCAGCGTCTCCAAGGCGTTCACGGCCGGGGTCGCTTCGGCGCCCGACACGGCCTGGGCCGTGTCGACGGCAGGCGCGGCCGGGGGCGTGTCGGCGGTTTCCTGGGCGAAGACAAGAGGCGAAAGGGCACAGAGC
>CALMGO010000196.1 GCA_937863625.1 uncultured bacterium | reverse complement strand
GACCTCACTACATCCGCCACGCGCGAGGCCTCGTTAGTGACAAATTCACCCGGCGCTTCGACCTTTTCGGCGGGCTTGGGCGTCGGCGCATATTTCCTGCCCATCGCAAACGCGCCTATCAGGACGAGCACGAGAAAAATCGCAAGCCCCGTAGCCCACCCGTTCGACAGGTACAACTCTATATTCGGCCTGTCGCCCAGCCGGATGACGTGCATCGCGTCGAAATCCGTTCGCATCTGCGGCGGTTCGCCCGCATGCTGCTCCGGCTGGTGCTCCGCGTGCCCCCCGGGAGTAGACACCGTCTCCCTGAAGACCTCAAACAGCTCCCTGCCGTCTCTCCTTCTGGCCATTTCACCACCGCCTCGCGGCCTTCGGTCGTTCGCTTCACGGCCCCCGGCTGTCATGTGGGGAGCGAAACCTGCCCCAGTACACAATATCCCCCGGAACAGGGCAATCCGTAAATTAAACACATCGAGCCGGAAAAGTCAACCATAAACACGCCGGGAAGCCCATCCGGCGGCCGCCCGTGCGCCGGAATGCCCCCTTCGGCAGGCTATCGCACTAACCGGCGACTGCCCGCACAAGCCTCCCTGATGACGCGAGGCGTCAGGCGCAAACGGCGTCCTTAATTAAAGGGACACCCATAACCGTGAAGGTCAAGAGCTCCTTGCCCGGTTTTTCTTTTTCGTATTGCAATGATCGTTTTTCGCGTGCTGTGCAGACACCCATTCGCACCGTTCCGGCGCATGTTCCACCGGCCGTGCATTATACTATTGGCAGCCGCCGGGCCCAATCAGACACGCGGCGCATCGGAGAACGCTTCTTCTCCGTCGGCAGTCCCTATTGCGGGCCCCGGCGGCATATTGGCACGCGACGCTCTATTATCTATGCCGCTTGTTGCACATACTGTCTCCACCAGGTCCTCAGCCTCAACCAGCATATCCCGGAAAGCTTTCTCGCAGCCGCCACACGTGCAATCTTTACTCCGCTGCGCCGTCTCACCCGGGTATAAAAGTCCTTTAACTTCTCATCCTGTCTTACCGCCTTCATCGCCGCCTGAACCAGAATCCACCTGAGCCAGGGCGAACCCTGCCTGCTTATTCTCCCCCTGTACTCATGCCCCCCGGACTGATGAACCCGAGACGTCAGCCCCGAGTACGCGCCCACCTGGTCCACGTTGGAAAACCTCTCCGGATCTCCTATCTCCGCCACAATCAACAGCCCGCTGTAAAGCCCCACCCCGTAGAGCTGTGTCAGCGCCTCTACCTCCGGAAACCCCGCCGCGATTGCATTCAGTTCCAGGTCGATCTCCTTGACCTCTCGCTCGTAGTAGTCTATCCGTCTGAGCAACTCCCCTTTGACAAGATCCCCCCCGTATCCGAGAGCCTTGCGCCCTATCCACTGCCGGCCGCGCTTGCACATCGCATTGGCATAGGGGCTATCCACGTTCGCGCGCGCCAGCAATGCATGTATCTCGTTCTTGGCAATCGTCATCTCCCGCACAATTCGCGCCCTGGCCCTGGTGACGTCCCTCAAGTATTGATACCTCTCATCCGGAACGTATGACTGCGGGATCATATCGGCCTTCAAAAGTCTTGCCAGCATCGCAGCATCCAGCTTGTCCGTCTTGGCCCTTGCAGATACAATGGCCCTCAGCTTCAACGGGTGGGCCAGTATGCATTTGCCCATCGGACTTAATAGATCGTAAAGCCACCGGTAACTCGAGGACGACTCTATGACCGCAGAGAAAGGCGAAAGCCCCTTGAACAACTTCTCTATCGCGGACAAATCACTGCAGGCTATCCGCACGGGCTTGCCCGCCGGGCCCTGTTCGTCTTCCACGCTTACTACCACGTACTGCCTGTGCAGGTCTATGCCGACGTAATTCATGAGGACCTCCTTGCCAATATGGTGTTGGACCGTTCCCAAAACACGTATTCTAACACCTGAGGCAAGGAGCCTCATATATCTCTCTTGACCTACACGGTTATAGTATCAGTCACAACTCCAAGTGAGGTCCGACACCGCAAAAGCGGGCCTCAGCCGAGAATACGGGCGTGCCTTTCACGAAGCGCATCCACCATCAGGACGCCTCCGGCGCGTACGCCGCCAAGCGGAGCGGTCTTTCTGCCGGGGCCATGGAAATCACTTCCGGCGGTCACGACGAGGCCGCATTTTCGGGCCATATCAAGGTAGAAGCGCTCGTCTTCGGGGGTATGGTTAGTACTGAAGACTTCGATGCCTTCGAAACCCTGCGTAAGGACCTTATCGACTATTTCCATCGCGAGGCGTCCGGGATGGGCAAGCACAGGCAGACCCCCGGCACGGCGGATTACTCCGACGGCGTCAGCGGAATCGATAGTGTCGACGCCGACGTAGGCGGGCTTGCCGGGGGTGAAGTAGTCGAGGAAGAGGCTAAGCCCCGGAGACGCGGACTTCGCGCCGTCTATGTAGGGAGCAAGGCGACGGTCGGGCTTTTTCCGGAAACTCTCCCGCAGCACCTCCATGATAATCGATGAGGTGGGCGGGCGGCCTGCGGCCACGGCCATCACGCGGTCAAAATCGATATCGAAGCCGAGAGACCGCATCATGCGGACACGGTCTGCCGCCTGACCGACGCGGGAGTCGCGGGTGGCTTTGCAGGTGGAGAGAAGGCCGGCGTCATCGGGGTCGATGAAGTATCCGAGTATATGCACGTCAACGTTGTTGCAGGTGGCGGTCATCTCAATGCCGGTGAGAAAATCAATGCCGTACCGGGATGCGAGCGAGAGCCCCTCGTGTACCGCCGCGGTCGTGTCGTGGTCAGTGAAAGCGATAGTTTCCAGGCCGAGTTTCTTTGCGAGGGCGAATACCTCGGCGGGAGGAGTGTGGCCGTCCTCACTGGCCGTCGTGTGTATGTGAAGGTCGATGGCGGCGGTCATGTTGAGAGCCTTCTGGCGCGACGATAAAGGAAATATCCGGCAACGGCTACGAGAGAAGCGACCACAAGCGCAAGAGAAAGCACAAACGCACCTCTGGCGGCTTTTTCCCATGCTTCACCGAGCAGGTAGCCGAGAGTGATGAAAGCAATCGACCAGACGAGGCCGCCGGCATAGGCGAAAAGGGCGAAGACATGCCACGGGACACGGGAACTTCCTGCGACTACGGCAAAGAGATGGCGCACTCCGGGGACGAAGTATCCAAGCGTAAGGACCCACTTGCCGCGACGGTCGAACCAACCGTGCACACGCTGCATGCGTTCAGGTGTGACTCTGATGAGCCATCCATATCTGTTTATGACTTTCAAACCAAGGAAGCGGCCGAGCGCGTAACTCACCGTTATCCCGCACGTTGTCCCGAGCCAGGCGGCGGCGTACGTAGGCAGCAGGGCCAGGCGCCCCTGCTGCACCATGTATCCGGCAAAAGCGAGGACCGTCTCCTCGGGAAAGGGTATGCCGATCAGGCCGAACATGAACATCACGAAGATGCCCAGGTAACGGTACTCGGTGACATAGTGGACGACGGTGTCACTAAGCATCACACACCCAGCCCAAATAAGCCTGATAGAATCTACAATTCGAACGTGACAGGATCAAAAGTACTCCACCGGGGGCGCCGAAGCCGTCGAGAGAGGCCAGTCATCGGTCCTGAAGGGTGCGGCGGGGAGGCCTTCGCGATTGTAGAGATTTACCTGTCCGGGATTATCCGACCAGGCATAGCGGACGGCGACGGGGTGAGGAACCTGGGGACTCGAGACGACAACCGTGTCGCCGTCGATGACGGCATCCGCCCAGACGAATTCGCGGTCGGCGCCTGCAATGGCGAAGGCGCGAAGCGGCTTGGAATCGTTGGCGACGAGGCCGGAGGCGATTTCGCTGAAGTTGATCCTGATTGAGCCACCTTCGACGGTGGAGGACTTGTAAAGGGGCCCGGAAGCGACGAGCGTTTCACCGTAGATGATGCGTCGGGCGGCGAGGGCGAGGCGTCGTCCGACCGCCTGTTTGTTTTCCGGGTGGGGATTGTCGGCATTGCCGATGTCGATGGCGACGGCCATGCCGGTGTCGGGCAGGGCAAGCGCGGTGAGCTGCGCCTCGCGCAACTGAGGCCAGTTATCCTCACGGGGCCATTGGGGGACCTGACGGTAGCTTGCCAACTGGACGAAAAGAAACGGCAGGTCGCCGCGGCCCCAAGCGGAGCGCCAGTCCGTGATGAGCGCGGGGAAAAGAGTGCGATACTGGGCGGCGCGGCCGGAATTGCCCTCGCCCTGGTACCAGATGATGCCGCGAAGGGCATAGGGGACGACCGGAGCGAGC
>CALMGO010000195.1 GCA_937863625.1 uncultured bacterium | reverse complement strand
GCCGCCCTTCAAGAATCCCCTCTGGCCGCTATCAGGCAGCAACTGACCGATCAGAACATCCTGGACGCCTGCGACCTGTGCAAGCACCGCTGGCGGGACCGGCTCTATAACCCCATAGTCACCGTCTTCCATTTTATAGCACAGGCACTCCAGAGAGAACTCTCTTTTGCCGCCACATGGCAGCAACTCTGGACCCCAGTGGCGGCAGCCTATCCTGAGGCCCTCTCTTCCGAGTTCGACCCCTCGGCCCTTACCCACGCCCGAGGCCGTCTCCCACAGGGCGTGCTCGAGATACTCGCCGCTGATGCCTGCCGGCGCGCAGGAGAACTCCCCGCCCCGCTATGGAAAAAGCGTCGCCTGCTGGCCCTGGACGCCTCCGCCTTGTCTATGCCACGGGAAACCGGGCTCTTCGATCACTTCGGAACCCACAGGGCCCGCTCCACGATGGTCCGCTATCCCCTGGCCACCTTCGTCAGCCTTCTGGAAACAGGCTCCTCTCTCGTCCTCGATTACCGCTTCGGCCCCTTTGACCCAGGAGAGACTGCTACGGCCGCGCCGCTTCTTGCCAACCTTAAAAAAGGCGATCTTATGCTCGCAGACCGCCATTTTTCCAACGCCCCCTTTATCATACGGCTTCGCCAGAGAGAGGCCGACTTCCTGATGCGCAAGAACGCAAGGCTCAAGGTCGACAACCTGCCGCTGATAAAGCGTATCGGCCGCAACGACTTTATCACCCAGTTGTCGATAAGCAAACCGGCAAGGAAAAACCATCCCGACCTGCCGCCGACTGTGCGAGCCAGGGTCTTCAAGGCCGGCTGGAAGTCCCCGGACGGCAGGAAGGTCAGCGAATGGTTCGTAACCAGCCTCGATGACGCCGGGCGCTTCAAGAGAAGCGCCCTTGCCAGGCTATATCATGAACGCTGGCGGGCCGAGACGAGTTACCTTGAGTTCAAGCAGACCTTCCACGCCGACGTGCTGAGATCAAAGACCCTGAAGAACATCTACAAGGAGTTCGCGGCGCACATTCTCGGCTATCAGCTTGTAAGGCTGCTGATGGCCCATGCCGCCAGGCGCTCTGACAAAAAGCCCACGCTTCTGAGCACCATAAACGCCGCGCGCTGGATAATGGACTTCTCAAGGGCGATGGCCGTGCTGCCGGCGGCAAAGCTGCCCCGGCTATACCTCGCGCTGCTCGACGCTATCGCCTCAAGCCGCATTGACGTGCGCCCCGGAAGAACTGAACCCCGCGCTCGCTCCAGAGAATCCAAACACTACCCCAGACTCCGCATCTCCCGACAAAAATGGAGAGCCAAACAACTCGGAGCACCGTCATGATGATGCTTATTTCACCGCCATTGTATTGTGTCCCCCCGAATTCCACCCCCGAATTCGCCCAGTTCACTCGCTTTCCTCGCCGGGGCGCAATAAGTAGTGGTACTTCTTGCTGAACACATCCGACTCTTCTATCGCGCGTCTAGCCATCGAGGGCCATAGTTTCACAACGTGTCGCAACGACGGCATACATTCCGATTTGTGACCGTCCGCGTCCGCAAAAAGCTGCAACAGCAAGCGAAACGACTCGCGGTCTCCATTGAGCAGACTGTCCGCATACAAGATATCAACGTTGAACCAGAATTCCTCGGTATCTATGGCGTGGAATTCGGGAGCGTCAGGCGCTGATTTGTACCTGCTGATAGTGGCTCGCACGATTGTCGGTTTGACAGACGTGCAACTGCTCAGCGCAAATAGTACAAGCAACAGACCACAGACCAACAACTGCCATCGACACATGGTGCACCTCCCTCATTCCGCAGTTGAAAAAGGGGTCATTCTCATTGACAAACGGTGACCTGCCCCCCAATGACCGGGTTAGCGGCACTATATGCGGGATAGGCGGGATATTCAAGATGAAAAACGGAGCACGCAGAGAGATCCATGATGACTCCTACTCCGCCTGCGAGGCTACGAAGGACCCTGTGCGGAATGGCAAAACAAGTCAGATTCCGTGACAGATCCCGACACCCTCCAGAGGCGGGCAAGCTCGCGCCCCCGGCGAGAGGCAAGGGGGCGTCGGGGAGATACGGTTAAAGCGGTCAGACGGTCGGGCGGGGCAGAAGTCCGGCGCCTTCGACGATTGACCGCACCTTCTGCTCCCACTCGATGGCCATGATATGCACTCCGGCCACTCCCGGGATTTCGCGCAGTTGCTGGATGACCTCAATGCAGATCTTGATGCCTTCCTCGGCGGCCTTTTCCTTGCCGGCGGCTTTGACCCTGGCGACGAGCGGCTCGGGGACCGTGACGCCGGGGACATTCTTCTGCATGTAGCGGGCCATGCCGACGCCTTTGAGCGGGATGACTCCGACGAGTATCTTCGTCTTATCGAGGAGGCCGAGGTCTCCGGCAGCCTTCATCTGAGCGGCGAACGCAACGACGTCGTAGACCGCCTGCGTCTGGACAAAGTCCGCTCCGGCGGCGACCTTCTTGGCGAGGCGGAGAGGACGGATATCAAGAGGGTCTCCCAGCGGCGTCCAGGCGGCGCCGATAAAGAGGGGGAAATCACCTTCGAGTTCATCCCCGGAGAGGACTTTTTTGTCATCGCGCATCTTTCGGGCCATGGCAATGGTCTGAATGCTGTCGAGGTCATAAACGCACTTGGCCTCGGGGTGGTTTCCGGCCTTCTGGTGGTCGCCGGAGATGAAGAGGCAGTTTTTGATACCGAGGGCGGCGGCTCCGAAGAGGTCGCTCTGCATGGCGATACGGTTTCTATCGCGGCAGACCATCTGCATGACGGGTTCGAGGCCGAGGTCGATGGCGATTTTGGCGGCGGCGATACTCGACATGCGGACGACGGCGGTCTGGTTGTCGGTGATATTGACCGCGTCTGACGCGCCGGCGAGGAACTTCGCCTTCTTCCTCAGCACTTCGACGTCGGTGCCCTTTGGAGGGCCGAGCTCTGCTGTGACGGCGAAGTGGCCGGCGGCGAGCATATTTTCAAGGTTGGAGCCGGATTTCATACGGAGAGATCCTCCTTAACCATCTTTCGCGGGCCGCCGTGTCCGCCGGGACGCCAGTCTTTGGCGGCGGTGAATTCGACGTATTTGTCCATGAGGTTGAGAGACTTCAGGCGTTCGACGATGAGCGTCCAGACGCAGTCGACGTCGTCGCCGATTTCGCATTTGCCGTCGTGGGTGCCGCCGCAGGGGCCGTTTAGGATATTTTTGGAGCAGCGCGCTACGGGGCAAATGCCGCCGGTGAGGTGGAGAATGCAGTCGCCGCAGCCTTTGCAGCGCTCGACCCATACGCCGGGGCCGTCATTTGCCGCGAGGAAGGTGGTATTCATCGCGGGCAGGATGATCTTGGCCGGGAACGTATCGGCGAGGAGGTTGACACCGGCGCCGCAGGCAAGCGACAGCACGACGTCGGCGGCCTCGATTTCGGCGCGGGCTTCTTCGAGAAACTCCTTTTCGCACTGGCGCTCGACGGTCTTGACGACGAAGGTTCGCGGTACGCCTTCGACACCGTCGCTGATGGTCATCTGGCTTGCGAGGACCTCGGCGTCCTTTTCTCCTCCGGTGGCGCAGACGGTAACGCATCCGCCGCAGCCGAAGACGAGGATATTGGCAAAGGACGAGGTCATCTTTCGGATCTCGTCGTAAGGCTTTCTCTCTGCGACTATCATTTTGCGACTCCTTTGGCGCGCGCGGCTGATAGAGGCGACGGCCCCAAGCCGCGTATGCGCGCGGTCATCTCGTCGGCAATCTCCCTGAAGCGGTCGCCTTCCGCGGCGGAGAGCTGGAACATTTCGAGGCGCTCGGGCTCGATGCCCGCCTCGGCGATGAGTCTGCGCGCAAGCGCGACGCGCGGTTTGGCGCGGAGGTTGCCGTTAATGAAGTGGCAGTCTCCGTCGAGGCAGCCTGCGACGTATACTCCGTCGGCGCCGGCCTCGAACGCCTTCAGGATATGAATGACGTCCACCTTGCCCGTGCAGGGGATGCGGACGATTTCGACCGCGGGGCTGTACTGGAGGCGCGCGGCGCCTGCCAGGTCGGCAGCGGTGTATGCGCAGTAATGGCAGCAAAGCGCCACTATGCGCGGACGCCAGCCGTCTTTTACCGGGGTC
>CALMGO010000194.1 GCA_937863625.1 uncultured bacterium | reverse complement strand
CCGCCGCCTCCTCTTTGTCGCCAATACCGACTACAGCGCCCCCGCATCCGTCAAAGCCGCTATCCGCCTCCCCGACCGTTTCGCCGCCGCGCTTGATGATGCCAATGGCAAATTCACGGCCCTCCCCGCGAAGAAAATCGCAGGCGCCCTCTCGCTCGACCTCTCCCTCGCTCCCGCCGAGAGCATGATGATCGCCCTCGCGCCAAAGGCCTTCCCCGCGCCCAAGGCCGCACCGCGCGGCCGCACGCGAAAGATGCCTCTCGCCGGCAAATGGACTGTCACCCGTTGCGATGAAAATTCGCTCACCATCGACCACGTGCGCCTGCCTCATCCCGCGCGCACCTGGACCGACCCGCAGTACGTCCTTTTCGCCGGGGAAGAGATCATCAAAAAAGGCGGCAACGCTCACGTTCGCTACGAGTTCGACCTCGACGTCCTCCCCAAAGGCCCCGTCCATCTCGCACTCGAGCGCCCTGAACGTTGGAGCGTCACTCTCAACAATTCTCCCGTCCCGTCGCGCCCCCGCGGCTGTTTCGTCGACACCGAGTTCAAGCGCCTCGACGTCACCTCTTTCGTCCAACTCGGCCGCAACGTCGTCGAACTCCGCGGCCCCGTCACGGACGATTTCGAACTCGAAAGCATCTACATCGTCGGCCGCTTCGGCGTCTGTCAGTGCGAAGACGGCTTCCACATCACCGCCCCTGTCGCCGAGGTCAAGGCCGCCGACCTCTCCGGAGAAGGCTTCTCCTTCTTCGCAGGCACTCTCGACATCGAAAAGACCGTCACGCTCGACCGCCGTCCGCTCTTGGCCGTATTCTCTCTCAACACGCTCAACGCCGGAGCCGCCGAACTCTTCGTCAACGGCCGCCGCCAGGGGGACCTTCTCTATCCTCCGTATGACCTCGCGGTATCCGGCCTGAAAAAAGGCGACAACCGCATCACCCTGCGCCTCTTTGGCACCCTGCGCAACCTCCTCGGGCCGCATCATTTTGAGGGCCCCGAAATCGAGTGGACCTCGCCCGGTTCCTTCGTAAATCGAAAACTCTGGACTGACGCCTATCGCTTTATGCCGTTTGGGATAAAGGACGCCACGCTTATCGTCCGCTGAGCTTGATTTGCTTTGCAGGGGCGCACGTTTACCCACCTGTGGAGGGGCTGCGCCCGCGTAGCTTGATTTGCCTCCGCAGGGGCGCACGGCGCCCGCATTGATTTGTGTAATGGCGAAGGCTATGCCGTTCACTAAGATTGGGACTATCGGGCATTCGAGGCCGTCCGCCCTCGGCCGACTAAGGAGGCATTAAACTCATGTCTATTCCTCGTCCCGAATACCCGCGCCCCCAGTTCGCGCGCGCCGACTGGCTCTGCCTTAACGGTCCATGGACTTACGCCTTCGACCACGGCCGTTCCGGCGACGAGCGCGGCCTCGCCGCGAGCAACGGCTTCAGCGACGAGATCCTCGTCCCCTTCTGCCCCGAAAGCGCCTTGAGCGGCGTCGCGCACAAAGACTTCATCGAAAGAATGTGGTACCACCGCGCGATAGATATCCCCGAGCGCTGGAAAGATAAGCGCATCCTCCTCCACTTCGGCGCGGTCGACTTCGACTGCTCCGCCTTTATCGACGGCCGTCCCGTCGGCCGTCACTACGGAGGCAGTTCAAGTTTCACCTTCGACCTCACCGGCGCCGTCTCCGCAGGCGCGTCCCATCATCTCGTTGTCCGCGTCGCCGACGAACTTCGCTTCGACCTCCAGACCGGCGGCAAGCAATCCACTATTTTCGAATCCCACGGTTGCCACTACACGCGCACGACCGGTATCTGGCAGACCGTCTGGATGGAGGCCGTCCCCGATGCGGGCTTGTCCTCCTGTCAGATTATCCCCGACGTCGATTCCGGCAGACTCATCCTCGTCCCGTCGTTTTTCTCCCGTGACGCCGCCCTCACCTTCAAGGCCACGCTTCTCAACGGCGATTCGCCGGTAGCGGTCGCTACCTGCCCGCAGACGTCTACCGCCCCTCTTATACTCGATATCGATTCGCCGAAACTCTGGTCCCCTGCTCATCCGTTTCTCTACGACCTCTCCTTCGAAGTCCTCGACCCGTCAGGTACTGTCATTGACACTGTCGCCTCCTACGCCGGCATGCGCAAGGTGCACATCGAAGGCAGCAAACTCTTTCTCAACAATGAGCCTGTCTATCTGCGCTTTGTCCTCGACCAGGGCTTCTATCCCGACGGTATATGGACCGCGCCCACCGACGTTGCCCTTCGCCGCGATATCCAGCTTTCGATGCGCGCCGGCTTTAATGGCGCCCGCCTTCACCAGAAGGCCTTCGAGCCCCGCTTCCACTATTGGGCCGACAGGCTCGGATACCTCACCTGGGGCGAATCCCCCAGTTGGGGCATCGACATCTGGGGGCACGACGGCAACCACGCCAACGGCCCCGCCGCGTGGAATTTCTTCTCCGAATGGCGCGAACTCGTCCTACGGGATTTCAACTCCCCCTCGATTATCGCCTGGACTCCGCTCAACGAAACGGCCCACGGCGCAGGCGGCTCCGTTCACAAGCGGTTTCACGAGGATATCTACGCGCTGACTCGCGCCCTCGACCCCACTCGTCCTGTTAACGAGACGAGCGGCTACTCGCATGTAAAGACCGACCTCTGGACCGTCCACAACTACGAGCAGGACCCTGCGAAATTCCGCTCCATGCTCACGCCCGCCGAGGACTCCGGCGTGTGGCGAAACCTCCCCGAGCACGAGCCCGACTACGCCGGCCAGCCGTACATCGTCGACGAGTTCGGCGGTATAAAGTGGGTCCCCGAAGACAAACGCCCCTGGGCGGCCGACTCATGGGGTTACGGCGCAGGTCCGCGGTCTCTTGATGAGTTCTACGAGCGCCTCAAGGGGCTTGTTGATGTGCTGCTCGACTTGCCGCATGTCGCCGGTTATTGCTACACCCAGTTGACCGACGTCGAGCAGGAGCAAAACGGCATCTACAACTACGACCGCACGGACAAATTCAACATGACCCGCATCGCCTCCATCTTCTCGCGGAACCCGGACTGACCCGCGATGGGAACCGGGATGCTCTGCTGAAAAGGCCGTTCACATGACGTGCGGAGTGAAATTGGTGACAGACTTGCTCTGTTGAAAAGGCCTTTGCGAACGCCAAAGGAGTGAAGTTGGTGACTGACACTTGGAGCCCCCAACGCTTCATCTCGCGCCCTGCAGTGTCCCGGCAGTGTCTGTTACCAATTCACGCCCCTTTGCCCAAGCCCTTGCAATGATACTGACCGGCCTTTTCAACAGAGCATGTCAGACTCCGGAGCCCGTGGGGCTTCATCTTGCGCCATAGTGGTTCCCGGAAGTGTCTGTTACCAATTCACGCCCCCTCTGCAAAGGTCTTTCTGCCAATGAGTGACGGTCTTTAGGGCGGAGCAGAACCGAGGCTATTTCGGCGTGAGTGTCGTCACAAATTCCGGCGCGTTAAGCACGTGTTTTTTCACGTAGCACGCATCCACCGCGCGCACGAGTCTTTCGCGATATTCCTCGGGAAAGTCCGCCGGCAGTATCACTTCTGTCGTTATCTTCTTCGCCATGTATCCTTCGTCGTCGTAATCCACGTGAACCACCATCTTCACGTCCTTCGGCGACAGTTTCCTGTGCCCGAAAAAGTACACGACGTTCATCCCCGCGCACGTCGCCAGCGACGCCAGAAACAAATCAAACGGTGACGGCGCGCCCCCCGCCCCTCCTTCTTCGACGCTCTTATCCGCGCTCACCGTAAAGCCGCCCACCTTCGCATCCACCCGCTTTCCACCCGGAAACGTCACCTCAACCGCCATCCGCCTCTCCCTTCGCACCCATGGTTGTCCTAATTTACCGCGACATTCACTTGCCGCTGCCCTCTTTCCGGTCGCCGTTCCTGTAGAGTCTTTCGGCTTTGTGGGTAAGACTCACGAATGAATACCCAAGAGCAACATTCAGAATCACTACTGACAAAAGACACAGCATCAAGCCCGTGCCGGCAACGCTCTGCGCTTGACCGAAGGCAACAAGACTTATCCCAATGATGAAGACCACGGTAGCCAGCCACAACACTGCAACCGTGGTCCATACGACCTTTCTTGCTCCTGCGTTTGTCTGAGCTAAGAGGACTTCAAAGAGCACGTCCCTGAGATCTCTGTTCTGGCGGCACGCAGTCAGCATCGTATAGAAGCAAACAACCATCCAGATATTCATTGTGAAAACACACAATGCGGACAATGCAGGCGCACGAAGCCATTCTAACTGAATCGCGCAGATGACGCATAGGAAGAGGCAGACCGCAGCGAAACCAAGCAACACACCTCGCTCTATCACGGATGAACGATCCATTCGCAACCTCCTCAAGGCAAAGTCTCATAACTGCGGTCGATCCTGCCGCGCCGCAGGCCCCGCCAAAAGCAAAGTTACCGCAACCTGGCGGTGAGACCTTCCTTTTCGCCGTACTCAAGCAGCGCCCGATACGTGGAAGGCCGCATCGGCACGCCCTCT
>CALMGO010000193.1 GCA_937863625.1 uncultured bacterium | reverse complement strand
AGACCGCCGCAGCGCTTTGCGCCCGCTCAACCAAAGCCAAAGACGCCGCCTCCGTGCGTCTGCGTGTAAAGCCCGCCCGGTCAGACGACCCCGGCTGCGTCATCTCGGTCGCCCCAGCGAC
Organism: uncultured bacterium; assembly: GCA_937863625.1. GTDB lineage: Bacteria > Planctomycetota > DG-23 > SLPQ01 > SLPQ01 > CALMGO01. Next base: position 2,051 of record CALMGO010000193.1, on the reverse strand, counting down.
GGATGAACTTGCGGCATCGCTCTCGCTCTCACTGAAGGAAAAGGTGCAACGTGAACATAGATGACAAATTCGCCCGACTCAAGGAGATCCTCTCCGCCACCGGCGGCGCGCTTGTGGCCTTTAGCGGCGGCGTCGATTCGACGCTCCTGGCCAAAGTCGCCTTTGACGTTCTTGGCGATAAGGCCCTCGCCGTCACTGTAAAATCCGAAATCCACCCCGCCTTCGAGGAAGCTGACGCCCGCGAACTCGCCGCCGCAATAGGCATCCGCCACATCGTGGTCGAAGTCTCGGCGCTCTCGGTCGAAGGCCTCGCCGACAACCCCCCTGAACGCTGCTATATCTGCAAGAAGTCCATCCTCGGCAAACTCCTCGATATTGCCCGCGATGAGGGGCTCGCTGTCGTAGTCGAGGGTACTAACGCGAGTGATTCGGGCGATTTCCGCCCGGGCGCAAAGGCCGTCGCCGAGCTCGGAGTCAAAAGCCCCCTGAAGGAAGCGGGCCTCACAAAAGACGAAATCCGCGCGCTCTCCCGCAGGCTCGGACTCTCGACGTGGCAAAAGCCGAGTCTCGCCTGCCTCGCCAGCCGCATCCCCTATGGAGAGCGCATCACCATCGAAAAACTTAAGAGCATCGACGCGGCTGAGGATCTCCTGCGCGCCTCCGGCTACAGTATCCTCCGCGTCAGGCGTCATGGCGACCTGGCCCGAATCGAGCTTGGCGACGAGGACATGAAACGCTTTTTAGCCGACGACAAAGCGCCCGATATCGCCGCCCGGATAAAGGCCCTGGGCTTCGCCTACGTCACGCTCGACCTCCAGGGATACCGGACCGGCAGCCTCAACGAAACACTCGCCCGTAAAGCCGACTCCATGGAGACGCCTCTATGATTCTCTGCGCGACACTCAATCCCTGCGTGGACAAGACCATCTATGTCGATAGTCTGAAAAGAGATGTCATTCAGACCGCTTCACGCGTCACTATAACCGTCGGTGGCAAGGCCAATAACGTCGCGCGCGTTCTCTCGGCCTTCGGTCACGAGGCAGTAGCGCTCAATTTCCTCGGCGGAGAAACCGGCCGCCTCTGCGAACGTATCCTCAAAGAGGAAGACCGCGTCACGACCGAAACCGTCTGGACCAGAAATCCCACCCGCGAAATCATCACCATCTACGAGGCTGAACTCAACAGGCACACCGACATCAAGGAGCCGAGCGCCCTTATCTACCCAGCCGAACGCGACGAGTATATCGAGAGATTTGCGGCGCTTCTGCCCCGCGCTCGCTGGGTCTCCTACGGCGGAAGCGCCCCCTGCCCTTGCGTCGATGACGTCCCCGCCGTCCTCGCCCGCATGGCCCGCGTGGCAGGCGTCCCCTTTATCCTCGACACCTACGGCACCGCGCTTGCCGTCGCCATCGATGAGCGCCCCTTTATGATAAAGCCCAATATCGCCGAGGCTCAGATGCTCTTCGGCGAGAGAATCGAGGGGCTTGACGGCGCGGTTAACGCACTGGAGAGGCTCTCGTCAAAGGCCGAACTCGTGGTGCTCAGCCTCGGCGAGGACGGGTTTCTAACGTCATACAAAGGCAGGCGTTACCGGGTGCACTCGCCTCAGGTTCTGACGCGCGATGCGGTCGGCTCCGGCGACGCGCTCGTAGCGGCAGTGATTGCCGGCATCAGTGAAAAGATGGCTTTCTCGGAGACTCTCGCTCTTGCCGCGGCCGCCGGCGCTGCAAACGCTGCGTCGGTCATGGCATGCAGGATTTCGCGCGCTGATGTTGAGGCGCTCATGGCAAAGGCCTCCGTCGAAGTCCTGTGAAGAACCTCCTGCTTCAAAACGCTACTCTTCAGGCCTGCCGCTGAGCCCTGCGATTACCTTCGTCTTCTCGAGGTACAGGCGCGTCACCCGCTCAAATACGCCTCTGATGTTCCACTCGCCTGTAGGCATATCGGCAGTGGCAACTCTCACAGCGTCGATGTCCTCCTCCAGAAGGATGTCCACCCACATCTCGGTCTCGCCCCCGGCAAGCCATACCTCCGAGCATTCCCGCGCAAGC
>CALMGO010000192.1 GCA_937863625.1 uncultured bacterium | reverse complement strand
GATCATAGGGGTAAGCGAAAACACTGACGGCACACCTGGGGAAATATGCGGCGTTGACAAACTTGTCGGGAACCAAAAGATCGATGAATGGATATCGAACGTGCTGGTCACATCGGTCGAACCCAAAGTCACTTGCCAAATGAGGGTCTTCGACTTGACCGAGGACAAGGTGATTGTCATTCTGTCCGTTCTCGAGAGCCCGAGAAAGCCACACATGGACGAGCACAAACACAGCTATTTTGTCCGGCACAGTCGTTCGTCTGATCCTGCCACGCACAGTGAGGTTAGAGACATGTTCGAGTTTTCCAAGCGCAACACGAACGAATTCGAGGCCTTCCTGAGCAGTAGAAATCTCCTGGACGACAGGTCCGAGGCTTTTGGAGAAAACGATAACTCTGCGAGACTGCACAATGGTTCAATGCCGGAAGGACAAGCCGCAACGCCGTTCGTGCTTTTCTCATTTATCCCCCGGTACCTGGACGGCAACAGGGTTAACCCAATCTCGAAAGAATCTAAGCAGTGGCTGGAAAACAACGCAAAAGGCTATGCACCTGAACCCAGATTGCCGCTTTTCCTGCCGCATTCACGTCGCGTAAATCTCCACGGAGTGGTGTTCACTGCGGGCGGTTACGGTAGAAACCATCACACGGAAGACAAGTATCGTTCATACTGCGAAGTCCTCAATAACGGTTTCTTCGAGCATGGAATCTCAAATGAGATTCTGCGCTGCTGGCAGAACGCCTTGATCTTCAACCTGAGTGGAAGTGTAGCCTACATCTGGAGTCTGCTTAATTTTGCAGCGAAGTTCTATGGATTTATGAACTACTACGACGAGGTTGTATTTCAAATTAGCGCCATCAACGTCAAGAGTGCTGTCCTTGGTCAGTTCGGGAAGAAAAACGCCAACGAAGGAAGGCCTGAACCTTTCGATGCATTCTATCCCGATCCTCCACGGTGCGAGCATGACAGATTCAAAATTGAGACGAGGCTCGTCATTCAAGAGTTGTCAGACGACACAATAGCGGCCGAGGTGCGCAATGCCGCTGAACAGATATCAAGAGCATTTGGCGTCCCAGACATCAGGTGTTTCCAGGACGACGGTACGCTGAACCTTCAGGGGCTGTCGTGGTTTGAGAATAGGTAGCCGCGCGGTCCACGTGTTGCCTTTCTGCTCGGCTCGCCTACAACCGCCGTGGGCATGCCGGCCTAGTTCTCAAGCCGAGACTGAAAAGCCGCTCTCCCTTGACTCCCCTCGATTTGCATTTAGACTGGCACGCTCTGGAACGAGCATTTTGCAGGCTGATCTCACAGAACGGAGAAGACTACAGTGACGATGCGGAGATATGAACACGAAAGAGACCGCGAGCAGATACACAAGGTGCTTCGCGAGGTAAACTGGCTGCCGGATGGCGAGGAGCAGGAGGAGGCGCAGGATGCGTTCAGCCTCGGTGCGCGGGGATACGTGGCCGAACTGTCAGGTCTCCCGGAGTGCTACGTGACGACGATGCCGGGGACGTACAGGTATCAGCAAAGTGACCTGTCGCTTTGCTGCGTGACGGGCGTATGCACGAGCCGCGTGGCGAGAAAGCAGGGGCTGGCCGGGAGACTGACCGCGATGGCGGTGGCCGAGTGCGCTGCCGACGGGGCGGAGGTGGCGGGGCTCGGGGTATTTGACCAGGGGTTTTACAACCTGCTCGGATTTGGCACGGGCGTTTATGAATACGAGGTGCACTTTGACCCTGCCGACCTCACAGTTACGGGCAAGGCGCGCGTGCCGGTGAGGCTGTCCCGCGAGGACTACGTGGAAATGCACGAGGCGCGCACGAGGTCGTTCAGGCGGCACGGCAGCGCAACGGTAGGGCCGCCGGACTTTACGCGCATGAGAGTGACAAAGCCGGAGAAGTCATTTGGCCTCGGGTATCGAGGCGACGACGGGCGGATAACGCATCACTTCTGGTGCCACACGGAAGGGGGGCCGGAAGGGCCGTGGGGGATTGCATGGGTCTCCTATGAGACCTACGAGCAACTCACGGAACTCTTTTTGCTCATCAAGGGGCTCGGGGACCAGGTGCGGACTTTTGTAATAACGCAGCCGCCGCAGGTGCAGATGCAGGACATTTTGCAGAGGCCGCTTCGCACGCAGACGTACCGCGCCGAGTCAAAGCACAAGACCGGGATTATCGCCAAGGCGTATTGGCAGCTGCGGATAAACGACGTCGCGGCGTGCATCGCGAAAACGCACGCGCGCGAGGAGGTGGCGTTTAACCTCAGACTCACTGACCCTATCGAGCGATATCTCGATGATTCGGCTGCGTGGCGAGGTGTGGGCGGCGAGTATGTCGTCACGCTCGGTGCGGAGTCGAGCGCGGTGCGGGGGGCGAAGGCGGGGCTGCCGGTTCTCGATGCATCGGTCAATGCATTTACGCGGATGTGGCTGGGCGTGCGGCCTGCGACGACGCTTGCGGTGACGGACGACATCAAAGGGGAGGGGGCGCTTCTGGCGCGGCTGGACGAGGCGTTTATGCTGCCGGCGCCGCACCTCGGGTGGTTCTTTTAGGCTGCGGCCGAGTTTTGCACGGCGCTTGTGTGATTGTCGGGATACTTCTGCGCTTGCATGCGACTCTCGACGGGGCATGATGCGAGGGTAATGTATACGTGGTCTTGTCGGGGGGCGGCAAGATGAGAGATGACAGACTTTCCGTTGCGCTTCGAGGCGCGGTGGGTTTCATCGGCGGCAGCATCATCCCCATGCTGTTTCTCACACACCGTAATCCAGTGTATTTCGATCTGTGGATCTTCATATCGGGGGCGGTCGGCGCGATTGTGGTCCTGTATCGCCGTGTGCCGACGGGCAGGGTTTTGACAAGCGCATTATTCTTTGGCATCGGAACTCTAACCGGCGTTTCCATCGCGTTTATCATCCCGTCGTTCAGCGGTGCGCCCCTGGATACTGTACAAGGGGCGTATTACACAATCGGCGGCTTTACAGTGGGCTTTGCGGCCATGGGCGCGATCGGCGGCATTCCGCTGGGCTGGAGGTGCTCAGGCCTGGGTGCGGTTTCTTTTGGGGTGGGGGGACTCCTGGGCGGGGCAGCGTTCAGTTTTTGCTTTATCTGCAATCACGCGCCGCTGCTGGCCCAGATGTTTGCCATTGGCGCATGTCTACCGTATGTCGTCGGTGGGGCGCTGTTTGCGGTGTTTGCTGCGCCCGACGAAAAGCCCGCCTCCGAGCGATAAAACCTGCACATGGGAACCCCTGCCAATCGGCGATGGTCAACTTTGCTGACGCGAGTTACTTTTAACAGGCGACTCACTCACGTGAGACAATCGAGGGCAGGCAATGAAGATTTCGAGAAACCGAGTGATTTACATCGCTTTTGCGGCGATTTTCGCGGCGGGGCTTTTGTTCGTGGCGATGCTTTCTTTTTCGAACGCTGCGACGGATACGTCGGCCGCGGCGGCTGAGGCCAAGTGGGGCACGGATTATAAGGCTTCGCTCGCGCAGGCCAAACGCGAGGGGAAATTTGTCCTGGCGGACTTTTCCGGCAGCGACTGGTGCGGCTGGTGCAAGAAACTCGACAAAGAGGTCTTCAGCAAGAAACAGTTTGTCAAGTGGGCCGGTGAAAACGTGGTGCTGCTTGTGGTGGACTTCCCCCGCGCAACGCCGCAGGACGCGACTGTAGCTGCGCAGAATAAGGAGCTGCTCGAGAAGTACAAAGTCACCGGTTTCCCGACGGTGCTCTTTCTCGACGGGGAAGGCAAGATCGTCGCGCAGGCCGGCTACATGGCAGGCGGCGCAAAAGCATGGATAGCAGCCGTGGAAAAGAGCCTTCCGAAGCGCGCAGCGCCCAAGGTGGAGTGACGCGGCGCAGCGACTCAAATAACAAGCCGGTTGATATACTAAACATTTGTCTAAATAGGGACGGTCCCTATTTTAGTTGGCGGTGAGATTCTCGGCCAGCGGCAGGGACATTTCGAAATCAGTATTGTGTCCCGAATGGCACGTAGTTTAGCCACGGTTGCTCTCCTGTTTTAGGACGTTGCG
>CALMGO010000191.1 GCA_937863625.1 uncultured bacterium | reverse complement strand
TCCCGCGCATCCTCACTGCGTATGGCGCGAACGGCTGGCGCACGTGCTGGTTTATATTCGGAGGGGCGACGCTCATAGTGGCAATCGGCGCACTTGTACTTCTGCGCAACAGGCCGTCGGATATCGGCCAGAAACCAGTCGGCGCCGTCGGCGGAGAGGCGGCCGCAGCAGCCAAAGGCGGTCCGCTTCGATGGGGTGACGTCTACACGAGGCCTGTCGTGTGGCTCGTGGGACTTGTGTATGTGGCGTTTGGATTCTCCTATATCATCTACATGACGTTTTTCAACAAGTGCCTCATTGACGAAGGCGGCTACACGCAGATAGAGGCCGGGCGGCTATTCATGATAATGGGGTGGGTGAGTCTCAGTTGCGGGCTCATCTGGGGCACCGTGTCGGATGTCATCGGGCGAAAGCGCGCCCTGGCAATCGTGTATCTTATCCACGCAGTCGCCTTCAGCCTCTTTCCGCTGTGGCCGACGCCTTTGGGGTTCACGCTGTCGGCAGTTCTTTTCGGTCTCTCCGCGTGGAGCATTCCCGGCATCATGGCCGCGACCTGCGGGGACCTCCTCGGGTCGAGGCTGGCGCCTGCCGCGCTGGGGTTTATCACGCTCTTTTTCGGCATTGGGCAGGCCGCGGGCCCCTATGTCGCCGGAGCCATGGCGGACGCGTCCAACTCATTCTGGCCTGCGATGTGGCTCTCCGCCGGCATCGCGCTTCTTGGTGCGGTAGGGTCGCTGCTGCTCCCCTTGAAGCGCGCGGGCGCCGAGTAGTGACGAGTGCGAGTGCGACAGCGTTTCCTTGTCGTCTCTCAGTATGCGCGTAAATAGCAACCGTTCCCGCCGTGTGTCGTCGTGCGGAGCTCATTTCTGTTGACAGGTTTCCAAGGCGGCGATAGGCTCGTCTTTATCGGCAGGGTGAAACGTCGCTGCGGAGGTTTGACATGGCACGATTGAGGCGCGGTGCGTACCCGGTTCTCCTCGCGGCGTTGCTACTCGCGGTATGGCTCGGATGGTACTGCCTTTCCCGTCAACAGCCTGTGACTCCCTCAGCTACGGTTTCCACAGACACGACACCTGCTGAGACTACTTCGCCCCCGGATGCGCCTTCCGACGTCCCGGCGGCCGAGGTATTCGGCGCGAAGCCGATGCAGGAGGCCGTGCCCGACGAGAAAGAGACCGCCGCGCCCGCGGCAGAGGAAACACCGACCATCACCGGCCGCGTCGTCACAGGGGAACCGCCGCAAGGCGTGCCGGGTTTCGAGATTGCGCTCATGGAGGACCCTCTGGGCGCTCCCCGGGTCCAGATTGGCTCAGTATTGACGGATGGGGACGGGCGATTCGAGATTGACGCGACCGGACTCAAGCATAGTGCCATCTACCGCATGAAGCCCCTCGGTTACACCGGCTACACAATGCCCGGCGAGGACGGGTTCATGCTCACTCAGCCCGAAAGAAAAGGGCCGTTTGTTTTCGTCTATTACCCGGAGGGTGCTACGATCGGCGGCGTGGTCCGGGACGCGACGCCGGACGAGTCACAGGAATTCATCGACAGGTTTCTTGAGGCGGCCTTGTCAGGTGGGAACGAAGCGGCTGACGCAGTCGGGCGTGACAGCCAGGGCCCGTGGCCGATGGCGAATGTGGTCGTCAATCTCCGCGGCGAATCCGTCGCAAAGCAGGTCCTGACGGATGCAGAGGGGCGCTTCGAGTTTACGGGGCTACCGTTCGGCGAATATGAAATAGTGGCCGAGATCCCTCCGATGATGGTTTTGTCCGAGTCGGATGGCGTTGATGATCTGAAGGAAAAGGTCAGCATCTTCAGCGCGCGAAAGGATGTGACTCTGACATTGAGGAGGGACCTGGTGACCGTGACCGGGCGGATAACGGATGCTTACGGGAGTCCGATAGCAGGCGCAGAGGTCACTGGAACTGCCTGCCCCGCCGCAGAGGTGGGAGATATCCCGACGTTTTCGGCGGTTTCCGGCGCCGACGGGACATACCGACTGCGCGGCATGGCCCCTCTCGACTTCTACAGAGTCGCTGGTTACCTCGTCGGAGGCAACCCGGCCGCAGAAGCATACTACGTCTACGTTTCCATCAGTGTCAGTGCCAACGGATATGTCCTCGACCGGGCGGACCAGCCGAAGGTGTTGCTCGTAGCCGAAAACCAGATAGCCGCGGGGCGGCGCTTTATAGCCGCCATACACAAGGCGGCAAGCCTGGGCCTCCTTCCAGATGACGTTCGCCCAGAGGACATCCCTCCAGAAAAAGAGGGCGTTATTTTGCCCTCCGGCCACGGCAATACGATTACCGGCGTAGATATCGTGCTTACCCGGCAATAGCCCCCGCAAAAGGGACCTCCCTGCACGAAAGTGTTGACGCCCCTCAGTGAAATCGTAGTCTGGATAGACATTAGAGACGCACTATTACGGATTGGAGGGAGTTGAGATGTTCAAGTGTGGCGCCTCACAGACTGACATCACGCCGCCGATGGGTGTGCCGATGGCAGGCTACGGGAAGCGTACGAGCGGCTCCGAGGGAGTTCATGACCCTATCATGGCGCGCGCCATCGTTTTGGATAACGGCACGAGGCGCATCGGCTGGGTTATCACGGACCTTATCGGACTGACGACCGCAGACACGGACGGCATTCGCGATGCCGTGTCAAAGTCGTGCGGCATTGCCGTGGATTCTCTCATGGTCTCCTCTACGCACACGCACGGGGGGCCGGATACAAAGCCCCAGGAAAAGGCGCAGGCCGACCACGAGGCGCACAAGGCCTACCTCAAGGAACTTCCCGGCAAAATCATTCAATGCGTCTCCGCCGCCGCCGAGGGGCTCGCGCCCGCCAGGGTGTCCTTTGGCCGCGCGACACTGGATAAGATACAGCACAACCGCCGTTATCATATGACCGACGGCACGGTGCTCATGGACTGGGACGACCCTGACCCCGCCAAGGTGGCCTATCTGTCACCTGTGGACCCAGCGGTGCAGGCGCTCGTGATAAACAGCGACAGCGGCGTTCGGGCGGTACTTGTGCAGTTTGCCTGTCACTCCACTGTCATGGACAGCGGCAACCGCCTCATCACGGCCGACTGGCCTGGTGCGGCATGTCGGCATCTGCAGAGCCTTTTGACTGCGGGGCAGGGCGCCAAAGGGCAGGGGCCCTGGGTGGCCGTCGCTCAAGGCTGCTGCGGCGACATCAACCCTGACTATCCAAAGGACACGTTTGACGAGGTCGATGCCAAGGGGCACGCGGTGGCCGAGGCGGCCAAACGCGCCGTCGAACGGGCGGAGCCGGCGAAGGGTGATGACTTGAAGGCCGTCATCCTGCCGGTGAGGCTGCCGAGGAAGAATCACGGTTTCGACACGACGCCGACAGGCGAATTCTACGACAGCCAGGTGCAGGGTTTCAGGATCGGTGACGTGGCCATTGTGGGCCTTCCCGGGGAGGTCTTTTCCGGCATCGGTCTTAACATCAAGGCGCACAGCGAGTTCCGCGGGACCTTCGTCGGCAGTTATGCAAACGATTACGAGCCAGGGTATATTCCGCTCAGTTCCGAGTACGTCTTTGGCGGCTATGAAGTGGAGTATTGCCGCGTCGCCCCCGGCGCCGACGTGGCGGTCACCGCGGCTGCGCTCGAAACGCTTAAAGGTCTCGAAAACCGCTGATATCCGAGAATAAGTCCGGATAAATCGGCGAATTATTGACTCGGTGTGCCTCCTGTGGTACTCTAATGTATATCACCCTATGCCTGTTGGCTGCATAGGTCTGGAGTGGAGGTGCTGAGGTGGGCTTGGCGTGTATAGCCTGCGCGCAGTGGTTATGCGCTTTGGCCTGCTCGGATGGTCCTGCCGACTGCTTGGCAGCATTGCTTCCTCGTATCCCCCCCCCCGCGAAAGAAACTCTGCTATGCGCGCTCAATGGCGATGGCCCAGAAGTTCATTGCGCGCGCCATCCAAGCTACTCCGGTTACGCTGATCTCTCACGTGTACGGTCCCATTTCAAGTACGCGGCGGTTTTCAGTTGAATTTGTCTGTCTGGGCAGGCGTGCCGGATATGTCAACACTCGACCTTCGGAGAGGCAACATGGACATGGGGCTTTCTGACAACAGGGCACTTAAGGCGCCGGCATCATGGGCGCGGTCGTGGATGGCCGTTGCGGCCGGTTTTGCGCTGCTGTGTGTGCTTGATTTTGCAGACGAGGTCTTTGATGCGCCGCACATTCTCTTAGGCGCGCCGGCGACGCCGATCAACTGGGCGGAGATGTCGATTGAGATCGCGGCGATAGTCTGCGTCGGCACGGTGTGCACGGTCCTGCTGAAGCGAGTGGCCGACCGGAATCTTAGCGCGCAGAGGAGGATCGCGCACCTGAACGCTGTTATCATGGCGGTGCACAGGGTAAACCAGTTGATTGTCAAAGAAAGAGACCCAGATCGCCTGCTTGCAAAAACCTGCGAGACGCTCACCGGTACGCGAGGATACAAGAGAGCTTGGATTGCGCGAGTGGACAAGACTGGCAGGACGGTCGGTTTTGTCCAGTCCAGCGAGACAGATGACGTGGCGCAGTGGAAGGCCGTCACGGATGCAAGTGTGCCTTCGTGTATTGAGCGCGTCATGGGATACGATGGAGTGTTAACTATTGAAAACCCGGCGGTTGAGTGTGCGGATTGTGCGAAAGCGGAGCCTGATGGCGACTTTGCGACCAACCTTGTCTCGGTACGCAGGGACGGCAGGGTTTATGCCGTACTGGCTGCGTGTATACCTAAGGTTCTTGCCTGCGATATCGACGAAAAGGGCCTTCTGATGGAGGTTGCAGGCGATATCGGTTTTGCACTTTGGAGCCGAGAGGTTGAAGACGGGCGTGCCCATGCCGAAAACGCGCTTGGGGACGCTGTTGAGCAACTTGCCGAGACTGAGAACAAGTACAAGGTGCTCTTCGAGGGCAGTCCGCAGGGAATCCTCGTGGCGAATATCAAGACGAGGCGGTTCACATATGCAAACCCGGCTATCTGCAGAATGTTGGGTTACACTCAGGACGAATTGACGCGCCTTGTCGTTACCGACATCCACCCTCCGGACGCACTTTCTCATGTACTCAAAGAGTTTGCCTCGCAAGCCAGGGGAGAAAAGGTGCTTTCTTCCGCCATTCCTTGCCTGAAAAAGAACAAGAGCATTTTCTACGCGGACGTTAGCACTGCTCCGGCGCTTGTGGAAGGCCAGGAGTGTAATGTCGGTTTCTTCACGGATATCTCGCGGCGCAGACTCCTTGAAGAACAACTCAACCAGGCCCAGAAACTGGAGGCCATCGGGCACCTCGCGGGCGGTGTGGCGCATGACTTCAACAATCTGCTCATGGCCCAGATGGGATACTGCGACCTCATACAGAAGCGTCTCCGAGGCAATGACCCTCTGTCGAAAGACCTCGTACAGATAAGGATGTGCGCCGAACGCGCGGCTGGGCTCACCCGGCAGCTTCTCGCTTTCAGCCGTAAACAGACTCTTCAGCCGCAGGTGATTGATCTCAACGCCGTAGTGGCAAATATCGAGGACATGCTCAAGAGATTAATCGGTGAGGATATTGAGTTTGTGGTGAAAGGGGCTCAGGAGCTCGGGCATGTCAAAGCGGACCCTGGGCAGATCGAGCAGGTCATCGTCAACCTGGCGGTGAACGCCCGCGATGCCATG
>CALMGO010000190.1 GCA_937863625.1 uncultured bacterium | reverse complement strand
TATATCCCCTTAATTAAATGAGGCACAAAGATACCTGGTACTGATATACTTGCCCTCAAGACAGAGGTTGTCCTGACCCGCGGCGCATTTTATCGCCTCCCTCCATGCGTCACCCCCCATGTGAAACATGAAAACCGGCAGGTCCCCGACAGCGCGTGCAAGCGCCGTAGTGGCCGCCACCTCGGCCTCTCCCCAGGTGTGAACGAGAACAGGCAGGCGTTTCTTGACGGCGGTTTTTATCACCGCCAGCGCTTCTCCCGCATCGGCGCTTACGCCACAGTAGTCGGGATGCAGTTTCACGGCGACAAAACGCTTATCTTCAGAATACTTCTCTATTTCCCGGATGCTTGCGTCGCGGTGATTGGGGTTGACAGTGATCGCGCCGTATATGCGGCTGTCGGTCTCAATAAGGGCCGCCACTTCGCTGTTGCCGGTTATGATGTCGTATTGGACAGCCCGTGCCGAGGAACATATCGTGCGGTCAATGGCGAAACGATCCAGCGCCTCCGAAAAACTCTCCGGCGAGTCGGCCCCCGACGATGAGACCCATTGGCCGTAGTGGGAATGTACGTCCACTATCAATCGATGTCTCCGAATATCCGCCGTGCGTTGCCTGTTGCGATGCATTCCCGCGCCTTTTCGTTTATGCGAGACTCCATGAGGTTTCTAAACGGCGCACGGTGGCTGTAGAGCGCCTCCCCCGAATCATATACCAGTCTCTCCGCCCCGAGATGCTCGGAAAGCTGTTCTATATTATCCATCCCCGCAAAAAGCCTTATCCCGAAAAGGAGGTTAGGGCAGTCGGCCGTTCCGGTTATGACCTCGTTTACCGCGCTGTAGGCAAGTCCCATCGCAACAACCGGAACCGCCACTTCACGAGCAAGCGCCGCCAGCGATGTGGCATCGCCGGACCGTGCAACATGCACAAGGATTGGCAGAGATATCTTGTCTGCGTTTGCGAATATGGCGCGAACAGCCGGGTGAGAAAGAGGCCACCTGTGAAAGCGCGCCGCGTCCAACGCGGGAAAAAGCACCACTGCTCGATATCTGCCCGCGACGCCGTCCCAGTCCGTGAATCCGCTTTCGATTCTCCGCGGGTCCACCACAAAGCCCGACAGGAGTCTCTGCTCCTGATCTGTCAGCGCAAGCGTCTCGCGGTTACCTTCCTTGTAGTCATAGAAGACACCGGCCAGCGAAGTGATGACCCCCCGCGCATCCGCGCTGTCAAGATAGCGCGCGACCGCGTCTGCGGTGGCTATGGCCGGAGAAAAGGGATCCGTCCCGGCAAAAAGTGAAAAGTCGAATAGGCGCATTTATTACCCTCTTCGCGCATTCTACGCTTGCCGCCTGAAGTCGTCAAGAAGCGTCGTACGTCTTGTCAGTTCTGTTTTAATCCGCTATAATGCTTGACGAACGAAGGAGACGACCATGCATCGGACAAACGAGAATTCCCAGCAGTGGAGAAACGGTGACTCCGGTGTCAAATACCTCGGCCGCGGCCCGCATATCGACTGGGGTGTTGTGAAGTTTCTTCCCGGCGAGACCCTTGGTGCCCACCTTCACAACGCCGTGGAGGAGACCTTCTACTTTTCGCAGGGTGCCCCTCTCATGATAATCGACTCAGTCGAGTTCCGCGTCGAGCCTGGCGATTGTTTTCGTGTGGAGCCCGGCGAAGTGCACAACATCATAAACGATACCGGCCATCCAGTGACTGCAGTCTTCATAAAGGCTCCCTTTGACCCGGATGACAAGGTGGCGGTCAAGTGAGGCTCATTCGCGGAAACCTCACAGCTCTCGCCGTCCCGGTCGCAACCGTTCGGGAGATGGATCGCTCCTCGCTAAACGACTACGGTCTGCCCGGCCCGGTCCTGATGGAGAGCGCAGGTTCCGCCGCCGCTCTGGTCGCGCTTGAGTTGTACGTGCCTGCAACGTCCGTGCTCGTCTTCGCCGGTGCCGGCAATAACGCCGGCGACGGCTTTGTCATCGCTCGCCTTCTGGCCAATCTCGACATCCCTGTTCATGTCGTCCTTGCCGTCCGAGAGGACTCATACAGGGGCGACGCCATGCTTAATCTCGCCATACTGCAGAAAATGGGTGTTTCCCGTCATCTCTGGGCCGGCCCGCAGGATGCCCGAATGTCAGAGGCGGGTCTCATTGTAGACGCGCTTCTCGGAACAGGACTCTCAGGCCCGCTGCGAAGTCCCTATCCGGATATGATTTCCTTCATCAATGCGTCCGGCGTTCCGGTCCTCGCCGTCGACATCCCCTCTGGCCTTGACAGTGACACAGGCGAGGTCCACA
>CALMGO010000189.1 GCA_937863625.1 uncultured bacterium | reverse complement strand
GAGTGCCCGATGCTCTCAGGCGGCAGGGAGCGAGACTGGTGCCATACGTCGATAGTGTGGACGCGGCCGAAGAGAGTCAGGCGGATTGACGAACTGGCGGGGCGCGGGAAACTGACGGTGAAGTTTTCGTATCTCGTGGCGCGAAAAGAAAGCGGTTATCCGGCTGCGGGTGAAGGCGACGGCGAAGTGATGCGCGTCGTCGGAGACAGGCTGGGGGAAAAGGGCAAGGCGCATGCGCTTTTGTGCGGGGAGAGCGGATGCAAGACGTATACGCTACTTAGGCGGGACGAATGCGAGGCGACGGCGGCGTTTATCGAGATGCACAGAGGCGATATCGTGTCGGTAGGCCGGGCGCAGGAGAAGGGCGACGGGATGCGGCTCGATAAGGAAAGCAGCGTGCGTCTGCTGGAGAGATTCAGCGGGGAGGAGGAAGAGGAGAAGGAGGAAGAAAGTGAGTGAATTCTGGCTGACGCGTCTCACGGCGATAGCGAAATACATCGCGGGGCTCAAGCGCGGCAAGGCGCGGGAACTGTGTCTGAGCGCGGGCGGGCGACCGGTGTATGCGATTGAGTACGGCGAGAAAACCACAAGCAAGCGCACCGCCAACTGGGCAAGCGCGATGGCGGCGGGGAGGCCGGAGGCGTATTACGGCGAGGCCGGCGGCAGGCGGAAGTCCATCGTGGCGATTGCGGGGATTCACGGCGCGGAGGTCGAGGGCGTCATGGGGATAATGAACCTCGCGAATGTCCTGGAAACGGGCAAGGACCTCGCGGGCAATAGTAGAGAGGCGATCAGCCGGGCGGCGGAAGGCATGAGAATCGTGCTTGTGCCGCTTGCCAATCCGGACGGGCGCGAGAGGCTGCCGATCGAGGACCTCATCGGCGGGAGCATCGAGGACCATCATCTGTACTGCCAGGGGCGCTATGCGGACGGGACGCTAATGGAGCACCCCGACTGCAAAAAGCTGCACCCGATGCCGGGGGACGTGAAGTATCTCGGGGGATATTTCAACGACGACGGAGTTAATATCCAGGCGGACTGCGAGTTTACGAACTTTCTCGCGAAGGAGACGAAGGCGCTGTGCGAACTGGTGGCGGACGAGGCGCCGGAGGCGGTCGCCAATATGCACTCGCACAGCACCGAGCCGATGTTTTTCTACACGGGGTGGAGCATGCCGGCGGCTTATGACATACGGCGGGCGCAGATAGCCGAGGTCGTCTACGGGAAACTCGCCGAGAGAAACCTCCGGCCGGCGCCGCTCTATCGGTACAAAACCACAGAGACGGTTGCCATTGACACGCTTTTTTATATGCTGACAGGGTCGATGCCTCTTATTAC
>CALMGO010000188.1 GCA_937863625.1 uncultured bacterium | reverse complement strand
CGTCGTTCCAGAAGAAGGCGGCGCCCATTGCGAGAGTGCGGCGCTCCGGGGCAAACCAGTCGGCCGAATAGGCGGTTGCAGATATAGGCACAAGCGCCCCTACGGCACCAAGGGCGCATGAGACAGCCAATAAGGCTATTATGTCGTTGGAGAACGCGACAGATGCGAGGAGTACGCCGGACAGGCAGAAAACCGCAGCAACGACGCTTCGGCGCGCGAAGATGTCAGTGAAGTGGCCGCCGATAACGCTCAGCACAAAACGTGAAAGAAAGAAATAACTGACGACACGTCCGACCGCTGCGGGGCCGTGTATGTCCTCGATGGTGTCTCGAAAAGCGCCGAGCAGGAAGCCATAAGAGGTAGCTGAGACGAAAAGGAGCGCGCCGAGGATCAGGACACGGCGCTCCAGAAGCAGCGCAAAGACGTCTTTGACCATAAGGGGGCGGGCCATGGAGGCGCGTCTCGGCAGCATGAAGGCGCAGGCGACGGCGGCGATACCCGGAACAATCGCAAGGGTCAGGAGGAGGGAGTTATTTCCGGCGTTGGCGGCAAGGCCGAGGATACGAGACCCGGCAAAGAGCGCTGCGACCGTCACGGCATAGATGATGCCAGCCCAAAGGCCGCGTCTGGCGGGATTGGTGTGGTCGTAGAGCCACAGGGGGCCGGTCTGCCACATTGAGGCCGCCCCCCATCCCCAGAGCGCGGCAAGGACGAGCAGAAGCGGATAGTTGGTCGTAAAGAGCAGGGCAACGGGCACGAGAAGGTACGCGGCAAGTCCGAGCACGAACGAAAGGCGGTCACCGAGGGCACGCAGCGTGGCGACGACGAGGAGACGCCAGAACATAAAAGAGAAGTAAAGCGCGGCAAGGATGGAGGTTACCTTGACACGGCTCCAGTCGGCGGGGACGAGGCTTCGTATAAAGACCTGAACGCAGGCCGGGCCGAGAAAAACGAAGAGGAAGGCGAGCAAGATAAGGACGATGACGCGCCGCGACGAGGGGCGGGCGCTATCCATCAACGCACCTCGACGTGGACATTTCTCGTGCGCGGGCCGTCAAATTCGCAGAGGTAAACGCCTTGCCAGGTGCCGAGGACAAGGTGTCCGGAGGAGACGATAATAGTGGCGGATGAGCCCATCATGGAGGCCTTGACATGGGCGGGGGAGTTGCCCTCGGCGTGGGCGTAGCGGGCGCTGTCGGGGACGGCGCGGGCAAGGTGGTCGAGGATGTCGGCGCGGACGTCCGGGTCGGCATTTTCGTTTATGGTGACGCCGGCGGTCGTGTGGGGTACAAATACGACGCAGAGGCCGTCAGCGACGGAGGACTCTCTGACGGCGGCGGCGACAGCGGCGGTGATGTCGACAAATTCACAGCGGCTTTTTGTGCGGATGGAGAATGTGGTCATGCCGTGCCCCCCGAAACAGGCCGTCTTTACGAAATGAACAAGGCACAGTATAATCACGAAAGACTTCATGGCAAGGAGGGAAGTTCGGGTGATTCTGGACGAGATAATCGCGTGGAAGCGGCAGGAGATCGCGAAGCGCAAGAAGGAAATGCCGCTTGATGCGGTAAAGGGGCGCGTAAGGGCCGGATCGGCGAGGGGCTTTGAAAGGGCGCTGGTGCGCGAAGGTCGTCTGTCGATACTTGCAGAGATAAAGCGGGCGAGCCCGAGCGCCGGGGTAATTCGTGAGGATGCGGACGCAGGGGAGCTGGCTGCGGCGATGGAGGAGGCGGGAGCTCATGCGCTGAGCGTATTGACAGACGCGAAGTACTTTCGCGGGAGCATGGCGGACCTTTCTGCGGCACGAAGCGCTGTTGAAATCCCGGTTCTTCAGAAAGACTTTGTCATAGACGAGTACCAGGTATACGAGGCGGCCGCGGCGGGGGCGGATGCGGTTCTTCTCATAGTGAGGATACTGACAGACGCGCAGCTTGCGGGGCTTTTTTCGACGGCGAAAGCGATCGGACTCGGGTGTCTCGTCGAGGCGCACACGGCGGAAGGCGTGAAGCGCGCGGTTTCGATGGGAGCGAAGCTGCTGGGCATAAACAATCGCGACCTTGCCACGTTCAAGACCGATATTTCAACGACAACATCGCTCATGAACTGCGTCCCAGCGGATGTGAAGGTGGTCAGCCAAAGCGGGATATCACGACCTGAAGAGGCAAAGCGCCTTTTCGACGCGGGGGTATGCGCGATACAGGTGGGCGAGGGCATCATGAGAGCGGACGATCCCGGCGCGAAGATAAAGGAACTGCTGTCGTTAGTAAATTGAGGGGGGAGGGGCAGCCTGGGCATCGGCGCCGGCAAGCGGCAGTTCGACGACTATAGAGGCTCCATGCGGAAGGACATTTCCGGCGTAGATCTTACCGCCGTATGATTCGACAATTCCCTTTGCAACAGCGAGGCCGAGTCCCTTCGCGCCGGTGCTGCCACCGCCTGAAACGACACCCTTGGTGGTAAAGAACGGGTCGAAAATCCTATCAAGGAACTCCGCGGGTATTCCCGGGCCGGAGTCGGTGAAGACGACGCGGACGTTGGACTGGTCCCAATCGGCCTCGGTGCGAACGATAATGGTACCCTCATGCGCGATGGCCTCGCGGGCGTTGTCGAGGATATTGTGAAA
>CALMGO010000187.1 GCA_937863625.1 uncultured bacterium | reverse complement strand
CTCAAACGTATGCGGCGACTGCCCCGGGGTGACAAGCGCGTGCACGCTCACTGCGTCCCCTCCGACGCGTTCGACAAGATATTGCTGAGGAAGGACGCTCACGTAAATCTCTGCCGGGCTATCCTGGGCGCCGGCGATCGCCGCCCAGGCTGCAAGGACGCATGCGGCCGCACACATGGCCAACGGCTGTCTCATTTGCGCCCCTTGCCTTTCCCTGACGTCTCCCTTGCGCATCTGTTCTCCTTTTCCCGGTGCACACAGACAATCTGCGGCTCATGGCACTGCCCGCAGATTTCTATCCTGTGGTCGGTCGAGAACGCGCTCCAGTGGGTTCTCTGACTGCTTGTCAGCGTGCCTGTGCCGTTACACAGGGGGCACGTACCGTCGAGCGCGTTCATGACAGCCCCCCTGATGAATTCACTGCGGTTTTCGATCCCTCGCAGCTGCTCCATGAGCGCGGCGTCCACTTTGAAGGTTACTATCTCCGCTTTATGCCTGCCCATATCCTCAGCTCCAAACGTCTTGGCAACTCTCGCTTCCATCATGATTATTACAATGTATTACTCATTCGTCAATCCCGGCTTGCTCCCAGTGCGGCGTTTTCTACAATTGCCCATTGACACGAAAAAGCCGCTTGCCCAAAGGAGTTCTCATGGCTCAGGACGTCAAATCTCGAAACATTCACATGATCCGCGCAGATCTCGATAATATTCCCGATGCGACCCTGCCGGAACCGTACGAGTTTCGCATGTATCGCCCGGGCGACGCCGACACATGGTTTTGCGTCTGGTCGGCCGCCGACCATGTGTTCAATTCCGTCGCGCTGGACACGTTTCGCAAGGAGTTTGGCGCTGACGATGCTCTTTTGGCAGAGATGCAGTTCTACATTTGCGACGGCTCGGGCAATGACGTCGGCACGGCGAGTGCATGGTTTGGCCCCGAGGAACAGGGGACTATGCGCGGACGCGTGCATTGGGTGGCTATTGCCCCAGCTGCGCAGGGCAGGGGGCTGGCAAAGCCGCTGGTGGCCAGAGTCCTCGAACGGCTCGCGGATCTCGGATGCGACAGCGCGGTTCTCGCCACGCAGCACTACCGCGTACGCGCGATAGCGGTGTATCTGGCTCTCGGGTTTGTGCCCGACATACGCTCCGACGCCGAACGCGAAGACTGGCGAAAAGTTCGAGACGCCCTTTCCGGCAGTGTGCTCGACTCAATCGACCTGGGAGGGTAGGGCGTTTCCTTGAGTCCCGCGGCTATTTGTCCTCCGGCGGCTCGGCGGGTTTTTGTGTTGCGGCCAGTTCGTTGATCTGGCGCTTCACGAGAACCGCCAGCACTATAAGCACCGCAGCCAGCGCGACGTAGATGACCCACTTGTTGCGCTCGCTCCATGAGAGTTCCCTGGCAGCCTTCTTAACACCGTTGGGCGCCGCGGTTCCCACCTGCGCCACCGACACCCCGTCGCCGCGCAACCTGTTGACGTAATTGACGAGGTCATACGAGGGCGTCCTCGCCCGTTCGTTGCCGAAGTAGAGCGTATACGTCCGCCCCTCCCTGGGCTCAAACGCCGCGTAGTATGCCAGCATCCGCACGGTTGCCCTTTTGAAGACGAGTGGCGCGTCGCTTGCGTTATAGACCTCCGCCTTGAGATATCGGTAGCGCCCCTCGACCGGCGAAAACGCAAGCGACTCATCGACCTTCCCGCCGCCTGTGTATCGGTATATGACGTCGCGCGTCATTTCCCGCCACGGCGTCTTGACGGTCTCTTCTATGGCCGGTGCGTCCTCGACCCTGCGCCTCATGACCTCCGTCTCGCTGTTTCTACCCGACAGTGAAACGCGCCTCAGAAAATTGGCATTTTCAAAATCCAGTTCAACGCTGTAAAGCGGCAAGTTGCGCCATGCAAGGTCGAGCGTGATGTCCGTTCTCTTTGCCTTCTCATCTTCCGCCAGCGTCGTCGAGGCGATTTCCACCGGAAGCGTCTCAGGCGGAGTTGCGATATACTGCCAGCACTTTATGTCGAGTATCGTGACGTCTTCGGCGTCTTCGCTTGCGTTGTAGACTGTGACCCGCATGAACCGACGGTTATTGTCGAGAAAGGCGATTCGCTTCTTGTCGTATGTCGCGGCGCTTGCGTCCCCCGCCTTTCGTACCAGGAGCGCCCCGTCGACCACCATGTACCACTGTTTGGCGTCGTCACTTGCCTCGACCATGGCCCTTCGCCAGAAGTTTTCCCCGGAGGTCGTGACCTCTATGCGGTTCTTCATGACGTTTGAGCCGAAATCCACCATCACTGATGTTTCGTTGCCAGGTGCGTGCGCCTCGTTGAAAAGTTTCCCGGCCAGCGGCACGAGGCTTTTACTCCCTCCGGCCGCCCTCACCGCGTAAGCCGCCTCGGCGCCGGTATCATCGATTATCCGCAGGTCAGAGAGGTCCGGCCGTGCCGCATCAAAGACGTCCTGGGTTATGGCGAACTCCGCAAGGGGCTTCGAGTAGTCAGATACCGTAACAGGCGCCATCGTCGTCCAGTCGGCGATATCCTCCCCACCGGCCCCCAGACACAAGGGCGCCGCAAGCGCCACGCACACCACGGCAAGCGTCTTCATGGTTTCTCTCCAAAGAAGTCAGCCACTCGCTTTTCCACCCGGTTATATAGAAATGCCGCCGCAATCAAAAGGGCGCCCAAGGCGAAAAACGACACTATCCGGAATATCTGCTTGAGGTCCGCCATGTCCACAATGACTACCTTAAATGCCGTTATGCCAAAGAGCGCCAACGCCGCAAATCTCAGATAGCGCGTGCGCCACCTGAACCCAAGCGCCAGCGCGGCCGTCGCGTAGAGCGACCATACCACAGAAAGGGACATTGACGCCGCCCACCTGGCCTTTTGCGCCTCGGCAAAGGCCCACAGGAGGTACGTGTACGTCTCAGTGCTCAAGAGGATCAGGAGTATCACCGCCCCCAGCGAGTATCCAGTGACCCGGATGCGCGCCGCCTCGTCACCCTCAAAGACAGCTTTTGCCGCCAATTTGCCGTATGCGAAGACTCCGGCCACGCACAGAAGGCCCATGACAAAGCGCAGATTAGCGTAGATGGTGTAATTGAGGAGTTTTTTATCGCCATAGAGCGGCATCAGGACGAGTATGCCCACTGTAAGCACCGCAAACCCCGCACCTAATGCCGCCTTGCATTTGGTCTTGACTCCCGCCGCCATATGTATCGCCGCGCTGACCGCCAGTACGAAGATGACCGCGCACTGCGCGAGATAGTCCGAATAGGAGTCTGACATGAGAGGTCTGAGCGTAACCCATCTTGTTACTTCTGCTGCCACGAGCGCAGTCGCCAGGAGCCCTCCCACTACCGCCGCCGTAATCTTCAGCTTCCTGTCGACTTCCCAATCCATCTTTCGCCACCGGTGGTGTATGACGGCAAACGCCGCCATCGCCGCAGGCACGCTCATTGCCACGCCCCATTTGACGTTCCAGAACAGCACGAAAAGGGCACTGTGGTTTGGCCAGTTCTCCGTGACCAGGCGGAAGAACGCAATCGCAAGCACGCAAAACGCCAGCACCCGCACCGGCTTGTAGTCAAACCGATACCCGAGATACAAAAGCACCGGACCTTCCACCGCCCATGCGAGAAGAATCCCGTTAAGGCCCAGCTCAAGCGGCACCGCCATCGTAAGGAACGTTATGGCCATCGCAACAAACCCGAAGACCGGAGCCGTTATTTCTCCGGGCATTCTCTTTCTTACCACGATACCCATCACAAGGTACACCGCCGCGAGCGCGAGCGCCACAAACCCGAGCGCCACCTCGTGTTTCTGATACAGCATCTGGTATGATAGCACAAACGCCCATACGGCGTTTGCCACCGCCAGCAGAAATCGCTCCACGGTTATCCCGTCTTTCGTCCTCAGGTGATATGCAAAGGGTACAAACAGGAAGACGACATAAAACCCGCCAAGCCACAAGAGCGCAGGCAGGAGCGTTTCTTCCGCGTAGAAACTCGAATGCCACGCCCCGTACAAAATAGTCGTCCCGGCAAACGCCAGGATCTCAAGCGCCCGCCATTTCTTGAAGATAGACACCCCCAGCACGCCTGCGTCGAGCAGCATCACATACGTGAAAAGAGCATCCCGCGCGTCCACCCCTGTCGACAATAGCACCGGAGTGAGAAAGCCGCCAAGTATCGCGATGATAGCCATGACAACCGCGTCATGCAGCACGGCAAGAGCCATGCCGCCTGCCGTCACCGCCGCCATCGATGCAAATGCCGCCGTCTGGGGATAGAGATCATATATTTTGTATCCTGCGAATATGACCGCATAGAGGCTCGCAAGTCCCGCCCCCATGAGGCTATGTCCCAATGGCGCCATTTTGCGCCGTATTGCCATGTCCCCCGCTACGACAAGCGCCAGGGAGAATATCATCCCCCCCGCGATCCTGGCCTGCGGCCCCAGCCGAAGCCATCCGCTGTCAAAGGCGAATTTCACGAAAAAGGCCGCCGCAAAGAAAAGCAGCACCCCTCCCGCGTATGCCACCCATTTTGTGCCCACGGTCTTTTCAAACTGTGCCCAGGAATTGTCCCCACCTGGTGCCTTTGCCGGGGCAAAAGGCGGCTGCGGCGCCAGCCTCGAGACCTCCTGTCTTGTATGCACGGATTCCCGCGCCTTTTCCTCCGAGACCTCCGCCTCTGGGCGCTTTTCTTCGGCGGGTTTAGAAACCGCCGGCGCCGGAGGGGGAGGAGGTGGAGGCGCC
Source organism: uncultured bacterium (assembly GCA_937863625.1). Classification (GTDB taxonomy): domain Bacteria; phylum Planctomycetota; class DG-23; order SLPQ01; family SLPQ01; genus CALMGO01. The sequence goes on along the minus strand of CALMGO010000187.1, from coordinate 11,166 downwards.
GCAGCCACTTGGCGCGGCGGTACCGCCGGTTCCTGCGGGGGCTCCTTTTCCGGTTCGGCCTTTGCTGCGGGGCCCCTGGCGATCTGCTCCACTTTCCTTATGTCTCTGTACATGGAATCCAACTGCGAACGCATCAAATCCAGTTTTTCCGCCATGGCGCCCAGCTTGCGGACTGCCACAAAGCCGAGTATGCCGCCGATTATAGGTACTGCGAAAACCAGCAGTATGGCCACTATCGCCAGGGTCACTTCAGGCATGGGTGTCCTCCCTTTTCCGGTTATCCGACCTCAAAGCCCGTGCAGTCGGCGGCAATTCTCCGGTCGTTTTGCCTTCGCGTCAACAAAATTGAATTCACAATACTTTTCGGTCCGCCACCGGCGCAGGGTATAGTGTATAATCGTTAAGTATTATCCACCGGGCATTTGCGTCACCGCGACGGCGGCCGTTGACCGCTCTCCTATTGACTAATGCCCACTCTTGCTATAGAACAGGGGCTCAAACGTATCCTTGAGAAGGGGCTTTTGCCATGATTGACGGCGTAAGGGTAAAGAAACTCAAAGTCATCCCGGACGAGCGCGGCCGCCTCATGGAGATACTGCGCGCTGATGACGAATGTTTCATCGAATTCGGCCAGGTTTACCTCACCAGCGCCTACCCCGGAGTTACCAAGGCGTGGCATTACCACAAGAGCCAGACCGATAACTTCGCCGTGGTAAAGGGCATGATGAAGGTAGTACTCTATGATTCCCGTGATGATTCCTTCACCAAGGGCGAGATAAACGAGTTCTTCATCGGCGACCACAACCCTGCTCTCGTCACTATCCCGCCGCTGGTCTACCATGGTTTCAAATGCATTAGCGACACCGAAGCCATAGTCATAAACACCCCTACGGCAACGTACAACTACAAAGAGCCCGACGAGTTCCGTGTTGACCCACGCTCGGGCGAAATCCCCTATGACTGGGCACGAAAGGACGGCTGAATGAAGGGCGTCATTCTCGCGGGCGGCCTCGGCACGAGACTCCATCCGCTCACTAAAGTCTCCAATAAGCACCTCCTGCCGGTCTACGACCAGCCGATGATCACATACCCCATCAGGACACTCGTGAACGCGGGTGTTGAAGAAGTCCTCCTTGTCACCGGCGGCAACAATGTCGGCGAGTTCATACGCCTTCTCGGCAACGGCCGCGAGTACGGGCTCAGGTGGCTATCCTATGCCTACCAGGAAGGCGTGGGGGGGATAGCCGACGCTCTGCGTCTCGCACATGAATACGCCGAAGGCGAGAAGATAGTCGTCATGCTCGGCGACAACATCATCGAAGGCAATATCCTCTCCGCCGCCGAGAAATTTCAGGCCACAGACAGCGGGGCGATGATTTTCCTCAAGGAGGTCGAGAACCCCCGGGAATACGGGGTTGCCGTCTGCGAAGGCGACCGTGTCGCTCTCATCGAGGAAAAACCGCGCGAACCCAAATCCAACCTCGCCGTCATCGGCATCTACATGTACGATGAGCAGGTCTTCGACATCATCGCGGACCTTCGCCCGTCGGCGCGAGGAGAACTCGAGATTACCGACGTCAATAACGCCTACATCGAGCGCGGCAACATGACGTGGGAGATGCTCGACGGATGGTGGGGCGATGCCGGAGAGTCCATCGATGCCCTTTACCGCGTCAGCGCGCTCGTGGCAAAAGGCGGCGCCAACAAGCTGTGTCTCTGAAACCGCGGGAAAGCGCCTTGGGTAACGCCCACAAGAAAGCCCCGCTGCAGGATGCGCCGCGCGAACACGCGACGCAAGCAGGCCTTCTGCCGGCAGTGGCGATCGTCACGTCCTATTTTGTCCTTGCCGGATGCTACCTCTCCCGGCCGGGGCTCGCATGGGACGAGGCGCTCTACGTGCCTTACGCAGAGTCCTGCCGGTTGTGGTTTGCCGGGCTTCCAGCCACTCTGAATTGGAATGACCTCTACAACTCTCTCGGCCGCTTTACGAGCCATCCTCCGCTCTCCACGTATTGCATGGCGCTTGCCACGCAGCTCTTTGCCGATTCGATGAGCCGCCTTTACGCCGCACGCGTGGCGTCGGTCTTCGCGATGGCGTTTCTTCTTATGGGCGTGTACTACTTCACACTGCGCGCACGCTCGGTCTGCGCTGCGGTCCTTTCGTGCGTGTTCCTGATCCTGATGCCGCAGTTCTTCGCGCATTCGCTGCTTGCTACGGCTGAAATACACATGGCCCTCTGGTGGTTTGTCGCCGCTGCGCTCTTCTACGCGGCTATGGACAACCGCAAACTGGCCCTTCCCGCCGCCCTCGCGGCCGCCTTTGCTTTCCTCACTAAGATCAATGCCGTTGCACTGCCGTTGGTCCTGTGGCCATGGGGGCTCTATTTCTATCGCAAGAAGGCCCTTCCGGCGATACTCTACACTATTGTGATTGTGCCGGTGGTCTTTTTCGCAGGCTGGCCCTTTCTCTGGGCCGAGCCCGTGATCGCTCTCGGAAAGTATTTCGGCGAGAAGTTCGCATTCGTCGTCGGCGCCTACGCCGCATTCGGCGTCGACCTGCCGCGACTCGGTGACCCCATCCACCGCATGATAACACGCACCAATGTAAGTGTGTTCTACTTCGGCCGTTTTTTTGAGAAGGCGCCGTGGCACTATGCAAGCGTGATGACGCTTCTTACGACGCCCGTTACCGTGCTCCTTTGTGCCGTCGGTGGCGGCATTGCCCTTGCGCGGAAACGCGAGTCCATCCGGTTTGCCACATTTCTTATCTGGAATATCTCTTTCTGGCTTCTGGCTTTCACCGTGGGCCTCGCCCGCCCCTATGACGGAACGCGTCTCTTTCTCCTGGTCTTCCCTTTCGTGGCGATTCTTGCCGCTATCGGCGCCGAACACGTTTACACCGTTCTCGCCAAGGCGCGCCCCCGTCGCATAGCCGCATTCGCCGTCATCGCTGTTTTCCTTCTTGCGCCGGCAGCGGCCGCTTTTTTTGCGTATGAACCGTTCGGGCTTTCATACTACAATATTGTCCTCGGAGGTCTGCCCGGCGCGTACAAGGCCGGCATGCCCGTCACCTACTGGGGCGAGACCGCCGACGACGAGATATTCAACTATATAAACACCAATGCTCCCGAAGGCGCGCGTCTTGCCGCGTTTCCGGCCGACGTTCTCTACGTCGAAAACATGCGCTGGTTCGGCCTCGTGAGGGCCGACATAAATTATGTTGCCGTGAGCGACGACTGGGATTTCATGATTGTCGCGAACAGGGGCGACGCACTTTCGTCGCGCGGGGACATTGAGGGCATGACAAAAGACGCGCTTGTAACAAAATACGTCCGCGGCGTTCCGGCGGCGTGGCTCGTTAAAGCGCAAAGGTAGCCGCGCGCGACCGGCTGAACGCCGGGCGCGCCCGCGCGATATGGAGGTCTACGATGCACCTTGGATACGTTGAGATAGGCGACATACGCGTTGACGCCATTGACGGCGGCGCGATCTGGATGGACGGAGGAGCGATTTTCGGTGTCGTCCCGAAACCTCTCTGGACAAAGGGAACTCCCGCCGATGACGAGAACCGGGTCCGGTTGTCGTTTTTCTCGCTTCTCGTCCGAACCGGGGACGCCACCGTCGTTATCGAGGGCGGGTCGGCCGCCCACCAGAACGCGATCGTCCGCGCCTACCACAAGGCCGACGAGCCGCGTCTCGTTTCGACTCTCGCCACGCTTGGCGTAGAGCCTTGTGATGTGGATTTCTTCATCCCGTCGCACCTGCACTTTGACCATGTCGGAGGCGTTTCGACCGCCGATTCCAAGAGCCTCATCTTTCCGTCGGCAAAGCACGTCTTCGAGAGGCGCGAATGGGACGAGGCGCGAAACCCCGTTCCCATAAACAGAAATGCCTATCTCCCCGGTGACATTGCCCCGCTTGAGTCGGCCGACATTCTTCTGGTTGATAAATCCGCGCAGGTCACTCCACGCGTCAGGGTCGACTGGACCGGCGGACATTCCTTCGGCCACCAGATGATAACCGTCTCTCCGGCAACGGGACCTTCACTCATATTCGTCGGCGACATAGTGCCCACGAGCGAGCACGTCAGCCCACGGTGGATGTGCGCCTTCGATACAGACCCTGTCCTCACGTACGACGTCAAGGCCGAAATACTCACGCGCGCCGCTACCGAAGGCACCATGATAGCCCCCGGACACGGCGGGCAACGGCCGATTTTGACCGTCACGCGCGACACCAAGGGGCGCTTTATCCCGCAGCGCGTCGACTCAATAGCGCCTATGCCGCAATAAAAAGCGGCCTGCGTGATGCAGGCCGCCTTGCTTGCGAGTGTCTTGGGTTTTTGTTACTTCGTAAAGGCCAGTGGTCCGCTGGGGATATCCTCGAGCGACTTGGGGTCGCCCTTGGCCGGGCCGTACCACACGCTTCCGCCGAACGTTGACACGAATATCTTGTCGGCGTTGTAGGGGTCGCTTATGACGCGGTGCCCCCACTTGAAGTTGAACCCCTTTATCCGGTTCCAGGTCTCGCCGCGATCCTCGCTTCTCCACACGCTCGACCCGAAGCCGCACGCATAGAGAACGTTTGCGTCGCGCGCGTCGCCGGTCACGTCGTAAATATACTGGTCTTCCGACAGAACGTGTTTCCACGACTTGCCGGCGTCAGTCGACAGGAATATCCCGCCGTAGGCGCCGCCCTCAGGAAGCGACCGGCCCCATGCGGCGAGCAGGAGTCTGTTGTCGTCTTTGGGGTCGATGAAGAGTCCGTTGGGACCGTTGCACCCTGCGGGAAGAGTAATCTTGCTCCAGCTCTCCGCCGCATTGTTGGATGTGTAGAGTGCACCGTCGCCGGCGTCGCCGATTTCGCCTTCTTCCGTTTTGCGCGCGACTATCAAGTAGAGCCTGCCTTTGGAATTCTGAGCCAGCCTCCACGCAAAAGGCTCCTCGCCCGGAATCCCTCTGTTCTTGAGCGTCCAGGTTTTGCCGTCGTCGGCTGATTTCCACACGCCTGTTCCAAAGCCGGCCACGTAGAGTACGCGGGCTCCGGCCGGACTTCCCGGGTCCAGGATGATGTGGGTGGCGTTGGTCTCCGGCATCCCTTCGCTCGATGCGCGCCACGTAGCGCCTGCGTCGTCGCTCACGGTTACGCCGCCCCGGTGCCCCATGCCGCGCCGCCACATCTTCGGCCTGGGCAGGTCATGGACACTCGACATTGTCGCCCACATGCGCCCCTTTACTTCAGGGTCCATCTGCATCCAGTAAGTGGTGTTTCGCCACCCTCTGGGGATACCTGCAGGCATCAGCCAGGTCGTCCCGAAATCCTCGCTGTAGAAGAGCCCTATATCCGTGTACGAAATGAATATGTGTTTGGGATCAAACGGGTCGAAGTGGACGCCATAGCAAGTCGTAACATCGAGGCCTGTTGTGCTCCAGGCTCCGTTTGAAGCGCGCTTGGAATATATCTCCACCCACGTCTTGCCGCCATCCGTCGTGCGCACTGTCCTGCCGAAATCTGTGCCGTAGCATATTTCCGCGTCGGTCGGCGCCACGCACAGGTTAAACGGGCTTTCGCCCCAGCCCGGACCGTATTCATCCGTCAGCCACGCCGTCTTGACCATCGAGCCGGCCTTTTCTTCAGTGTCCTTCCACACAAGTTCCCACGATGCGCCGCCGTTTGCCGTCTTGGCAACGCCGAGAACCATGCCTCCATTTGCAGGCCCTACGTTGAGGTCCTGGTAGGAAAGATATGCCACCTTCGGGTTTGTCTGGCAAGTGGCTATTGCGTTCATCGACGGCAACTGCGCCCCTTGCGCGGCGTTGGACATGAATGCACTCGTCACGTCCTTCCAACTTGCGCCGCCGTTGGTGGTGACGAATATGCCCATCTTTCCGCCGGTTTCCCTTCGCCAGCCGCGCGCCGCCACGCCGTACACCAAGAGTTTACCATCCTCACCGAAGCCGCCCGACACCGTCCCAAACCGGGTTACGCCCTCGGGTCCATTCTGATGGCGCCACTTGCCGCGCTCCCTTACACTCACCGATGCGGCACCCACGATATATATCGTGCGGTCTGTGGGCAGTGACTTAGGGTCGATATAAATCTTCTGCCCGCCGGCTGGAAGGACTTCTTCCTTGTCCCAGGTCTTGCCCCAATCGCGAGAAATGCGGAGCGCCGTCTGCCCGGCATCCGTCATGACAGCGTAGAGCGTCTTTGAATCCGACGGATCTACTGCGAGGGTGGAGATGGAGGTTCTTGAGCCATCCTTGGTTACTATCCATTCGCCTGCGTGGTCGTCCGAGATGACGAGCTGCTTGAAGTTGTCCGCGTTGGGAAATACCAGGTCCCACGTCTGTCCGCCGTCGGCACTTCTCATCAGGCCTACGCGGTTGCTGTACATGATGTTGATGTCATTGGGGTCCAGGACGAAAAATCTGCTGACCGTGCGTCCGTTGAACATCCGCCATGTCTGGCCGCCGTCCTTCGTGATATATGCGCCGGTCATGTCGCAGTTGATGAGGACCACATTCGGGTCGATCGGGCTTATTGTCGGATTGAACTGCCCGCCGCCACCCCCCGGCCCTATTACCTTCCATTCGTCAAGCCGCGGCGCCGCAAAGGGAGAATCCGGCGTCAGGCCGCTTGTTGCGGCCATCTCCTCGGCAAGAGCGCCGCCAGCCATGAACATAAGAAGCGTCACCACGCACAAGAATCTCAGTCCGCAATATCTCTTGAATGCCATTGTGCGCAACTCCTTTATGATGTTGCCTCTGTTGAAGTACGGGCCGTCCTGCTCAGGCTCCGCCGTTTTTTCTTCGACTCCAGACTACTGACTCGACATGTCGTCTTTTGTTTCATTCGGGCCGCGTCTTTACCGAACTTTGACCACTTCAGTCGCGATATCTTCCCCGGCCTTCTTGTCACCTTCCGCGGGCCCGTGCCATACGCTTCCGCCGAATGTCGCGACGTATATCATCTTCGCATCATAGGGGTCTACGACCACCCTGTGGCCCCATTTGAAGTTGAAGCCCTTTACGCGCTTCCACGTTGCGCCGGAATTGGCCGAGCGCCATACCGACGACTCAAAACCCGTCGCGTACAGCACTTTCGGGTTTCGCTTGTCGATAGTGACGTCGTAGACATGCTGGTCGCCGGCGAAGACATTCTTCCATTTTACGCCGCCGTCGGTCGAAAGCCATATCCCGCCGTCGACGTCGCCCTTGGGGTTGTAGCGGCCCCATGCAGCAAGATAGATCCGGTTCGGATCCTTCGGGTCAATGGCGATGCCGTTCGGCCCGTTAACGCCCTTCGGGAGTTTCACCTTCTCCCAGGTCTCGGCGCCGTCGCGCGAGCGGTAGAGCGCCCCGTCGAGTTCATTGCCATAACTACCGTCGTCGCTTCGTCTCGCCACCACCAGGTACAAGACGCCGGACTTGTCCATCGCCAGGCGCCAGGCAAAGGGTTCCTTGCCATCGATCCCGTTATTCTTGAGCGTCCAACTCTTGCCGCCGTCGACGGACTTCCACACCCCCGTGCCATACCCTGTCACGTAGAGCACCCGAGCGTCGACAGGGCTTTTCGGGTCCATGATGATGTGTGTCGGCGCGGTTTCGACCATGCCTTTTGTCGAGCGCTTCCAAGTCCTGCCGCCGTCATCACTGACGCAGACGCCGCCGTTGTAGCGCCCTACGCCCGACCTTCTCCACATCTTCGGTCTCGGCAGGTCGTGAATGCCCGTCATCAGCCCCCACATGCGGCCTTTCACCTTCGGGTCGAATTCGAGCCAGTAAGTCGTATTAATCCACAGACGGGGCACACCGTTCAGGATCGTATTCTTCCATGCACTCCCGCCATTCTCACTCACGAAAGCCCCGATGTCGGTATAGGAGATGAACATCCGCTTTCTGTCAAAGGGGTCAAAGTGCACGCCGTAGCAGGTCAAGACGTCGAGGCCGGCCGTCGTCCAGCCTCCCTTTACCTTCTTTGAATACATAGCTTTCCACGTTTTGCCGCCGTCAGTGGTGCGCATCGTGCGGCCGTCGTCGGTGGTATAGCAGATGTTGGCGTTCTTCGGCGCAACTCCGAGGTAACGCGGAGCATCGCCCCATATCGGCCCGAAGTACTGCGACATCCACGCGTCCTTCATATTTGGCGCACTCTTGCCGAGATCAGTCTCTTTGGCAGTGATCTTCCATGTCGCGCCGCCGTCCTCGGTCCTGGCGCTGCCGAAATACAACTTCTTCCCTGTGCCAAGCGCGAGGTTCTTATAGCCGATATACGCCACCTCCGGCTTGGAGAGACATGCTGCGACTCCGCGGATAATCACGTCGGGTTTCGCCTTCTTCGCCTGCCTGGCGATGTCCGTCGTCGCGTTCTTCCACGTTTTGCCGCCGTCAACTGTCACATGAAGTCCGCCGGATATCTTCTTCCCGCTCCACTTCGCTTCGGAGACCGCGTAGATAATCGGCTTCGTCACTCCCTTGCCAAATCCCGCCGACACGTCGATAAACGACGAAACTCCCTTAACTGCCGCATGATGCGTCCACGCGCCTTTTTCAAGGACGCTCACAGAGTTTGTCCCGATTACGTACACGGTGCGGTTCTTTGCAGGGGAGGCAGGGTCTACGAATATCTTGAGCGCTCCCGGAAGTGTTTCGCTCTTCTTCCATGTTTTGCCCCAGTCCGCGGACATGGCGAATCGGAGGCACTTTCCGTCGTTTATTGCCGCGTACAGCATCTTCGAATTTGCCGGATCCACTGCGAAGGCTGCGATTGACTCAGCGCGCCCCTTTTTCATCACGACGACCTCGTGTGCATGGTCGTCGGCATATACAACTTCCTTGAGTAGCGACGGCGAAGGATGAACAAGTTTCCACGTGGCTCCAGCGTCGGTGCTTCGCCACAGGCCAAGCGTCTGCGCATAAATCGTATCGGGGTCCACCGGGTCAAACGCAAAGAAATGCACGACGCCGCGAAGGTTAAACATGCGCCACGTCTCGCCGCCGTTGTCGGATATGTACGCCCCGGTCATGTCGCACCGGACGAGTACTCTCTTCGGGTCGTGGGGGCTGACTGTCGGGAAGTACTGCGCTCCGCCACCGCCCGGCCCGATAACTTTCCACTTGTCGAGCCTCTTTGCAGCAGCAGGGGCGCCCGGCTTAACGCGGGCGGCAAAGCAAATCCCGGCGAAAAGCATCATCATCGGCAGGACAAACACAGAAAGCCCGCATGGCGAAAAGAGTCCTGAGAGTTCAACGTGCATAAATCACTCCTTTCCGATGGGAATCAGCATGACACCGCTATCCTCATCATAGAAGGGCCCACTGCCGCGTCAATCCCGCCTGTACCTAACTCCCGAACTTATCGTATCTCATGGCCGGCGTCACGATGTCTTCCGCGGCATCAGGGTCTCCGTCGCCCGGTCCGTACCACACGCTCCCGCCAAACGTGGTGACAAATATGTACCCCGGATTTACCTCATCCACGAGTACGCGCTTGGCTTGTTTGAAGTTGTAACCCTTGATACGGCTCCAACTCTCGCCTCGGTCCTTCGATTTCCACACGGAAAAGAGCATGCTGCCTGCATAAAGCACGTTCGAGTCGTTCGGGTCGACGGTGACGTCGTAGATGTACTGCTGCTTGCTGAATATCTTGCGCCATGTGGCCCCTTTGTCGGTCGACAGGTATATCCCGCCGTCAACGTCGCCGCCTTTGTCATAGCGCCCCCATGCAGCAAGATAGAGCCGCGCTGTGTTATCCGGGTCTACGGTAACGCCAAACGGGCCGTTGACGCCTTGCTGCAGGCTTACTCTGCTCCAGGTTTCAGCGCCGTCTGTGGAAGTATAGACTGCGCCGTCCTCCGCGTTACCGATACTGCCGTCGAAACTGCGCCGCGCGATGACTGCGTAGAGCGTCCCGTCGCGGTCCATGGTCATCCGCCACGCAAAAGGCTCCTTGCCTTCGATGCCGTTGTTTTTAAGAGTCCAGTTCGCGCCGCCGTCTGTCGACTTCCACACGCCGGTGCCAAACCCCATAACGTAGAGGGTGCGCGCCTCGGGAGGGCTCTTGGGGTCGATGATTACATGCGTCGCAGCCGTCTCGCGCATTCCCGCATTTGACTTTCGCCACGTCAGACCTCCGTCATCGCTCACGCAGACTCCACCAGTGTAATGCGCCACACCCCGGCCCTTCCACATCTTTGCGAACGGCAGGTCGTGAATCCAGGTCATTACCGCCCATACTCTGCCTCGGACCGCCGGGTCGAAGGCCATCCAGTAGGTTGTGTTGACCCAATTTCTCGGCACGCCTTCTGCCGTGGCGCTCCTCCATGAGACTCCGCCGTTTTCGCTGACAAATGCGCCGATATCGGTGTAATCTATGAAGAGCCTCTCAGGCGCAAACGGATCCCTGTGCACTCCATAGCAGGTCGTCATGTCGAGGCCGGTCGTCGTCCAATTGCCGTCCTCCATGCGTTTCGAGTACACCCCGGTCCAAGTCTTGCCGCCATCAGTCGTCCGCAGTGTCCGGCCGAAATCCGTCGCAAAACACACATCCGGGTCTGTCGCGGATACGCTGATGCCGAAGGGGTTTTCCCCCCACTCCGGCCCGAACCGCTCATTCATCCACGCATCGTTCATGCCCGGCCCCGGCTGGGTAGTCGTGTCCTTCCACACGAATTGCCACGTTTCGCCGAAATCCACTGTCTTTGCCACGCCCATGAAAAGCGGCAGTCCGCCCGGGGTAGGATTTGCCACTTTGTAAGACACGTATGCCATATCCGGGCGCGAGGGGCACACCGCGACGGTCTGGTACTGGATGTATTGTTCAAGTCCGGCGAATTCCTTCTCGATGCCTTCCGAGCGGTCTGCCCACGTGGCTCCGCCGTCGCGCGATACGAAGATCCCTTTCTTGCTGTCCGGGTGTCCCATCCAGCCCGGGCCGGAGACAGCGTAGAAAGCCGGGCCCTGTTCCTCGGAGAAGGCGGCGGCCATCTCTTTAGCGGCCGTCACGCCTTGGGGATATGCCCGCAAGCTCCAAGCGCCACACTCGCGCACGCTCATGCACGTCGCTCCCGCAACGTATATCGTGCGGTCCTCTGCTGGCGAGTGCGGGTCGACGAATATCCTGCGTGAAGTCTTCTCCAGGGCGCCCGCCTCCTTCCAACTCTTG
>CALMGO010000186.1 GCA_937863625.1 uncultured bacterium | reverse complement strand
TGTCGACCTCGCTCCAGTCGACGATTCGGTTGCGGCCTCTGGACTTGGCTGCATACAGCGACCTGTCGGCAAGGTCTATGAGCGCCTGAGACGAAGTGACCGCGTCACAGGGGAATGTCGATATTCCCAGGCTGGCCGTTACGCGCGCGTTGTGCTGGCCGTCGTCAAAAAGGTGGCCTTCGATAGCCTTGTGTATGCGTTTTGCGAGGTTGGCGGCGGGCGTGCCGGGGGTGTTGGGGAGCACCACCATAAACTCGTCTCCCCCGTAGCGTGCGGCAAAATCCGCTTTGCGGGACTTGTCCAGAATGATCGCCGAAACGCCCTTCAGGACGAAATCGCCGAATGGATGCCCGTGCCGGTCATTGAGTTGTTTGAAGTTGTCTATATCTATCATGACAGCCGACAGCGGCAGCTTGTAGCGCATCGCAATCTCAAACTCCGTCGCCAGCCAGTTGGTCATGTAGCGGTAGTTTGCAAGACCGGTCAGGCCGTCGGTCGTGGATAGTTTCTTCAACTCCTCGTTTATGGAGGTAAGTTGCTCCCTGAGTTTGCGCTCTTCCTCCAGTTTCTTCTGGAGTTCGAGCCGCTCCGTATCCATCTGGTCGTGGATTTCTTTGACTTGCTGCATAGCCTTCAACCGCGAACGAAGCGACGGCACCGTCAGGGGCCGCACGAGAATGTCCACAAGTCCCGTCTCCATCCTGGACACGGCATCTTCGGCTTTGTCCGCGTCAAGCACCACGAGGACAGGGATGAACGTAAACGACAGTTCCTCGGACAGACTGCGGTATACGTCGAACCAGTCCGCCCCTTGCACGGAGTCATCGAGTATGACAATGTCCGGATTTGCCAGTTTGGCCTGTCCCACCGCCCGTTCGGCGCTCTGGCTCAGGAGAAGCGCCATGTTGGCGCTCTGTGCGGCGGTCTTCGCCACGTTGATCGTCTTCTCGTCCGCCGAAATCAGAAATGCTATTGGTTTCTCACTCAATCTGGATTTCCTTTCCTTTTGTCCGCAACCTATCTATCGGCCAGCGCCGCCGTTTCTCCTGAACGGTTTTCCCGGTCTTCGACCAAGCGGCTTGACAGGCTGCGGCCTTGCGGGTGTAATGGGGATGAACGAGGAGGGGGTCTGTATTGTCCACAAACGTCATAATTGTAAATGACCGCGCAAGTTACGCCGACGCGGTAAAGAAAGCCGCTACCGTCATTGAGTCCGGCGGAATCGCCGCGATTCCCACGGAAACCGTCTACGGTCTTGCCGTAAGCGCTGAGCACGCCTCCGCCGTTGAGCGCCTCCGGGCCGTAAAGGGACGCCCCGAAGAGAAAAAGTTCACGATTTGCGTCCCGCTCAAGACTGACGTCGCCAGGTTCGTGGCTTTCATGCCGCGTACCGCCGAAAAGCTCATAAACGCGTTCTGGCCGGGCCCGTTGACGCTGGTGCTTCCGTCGAAATCCGGCGGCACGGTGGGCATCCGCATGCCGGGGCTCTCGATCACCCGCGATATACTGCTCAAGACCGATACGACCGTTCTCATCCCCAGTGCCAACCCCAGCGACCTCGAACCCGCCGTAACGGCCGGACAGGTCCTCGAATACTTCGACGGAAAGATTGACCTCGTCGTTGACGCGGGGCCATCACCCATGAGGGTCGCCTCGACCGTCGTGGAGGTTACCGCCGAGGGGGCCGTGAGAGTCCTCAGAAAGGGCGCCATAGACGAAGAAGAGATAAAGCGCGCCATCGTGCACACCGTACTTATTGTCTGCACGGGAAACCTCTGCCGCAGCCCCATGGCAGCCGGCCTCGCCGCAAAATACCTTGCCGAAAGGCTCGGTGTCGATATCGACAGGCTCGACAAGGCCGGCTACAGGGTCATCTCGGCGGGCACCGCAGCGCTTGACGGCACGCCCGCCAGCCCGGACGCAGTGGAGGTCATGCGGGAAATAGGCATAGATATCACGGGACACCGTTCCAGGGCTCTTACAGTCTCGCTCGAACGCGACGCCGACGATATCTACGTAATGAGCCCCCATCACCTCGACGCGGTCAAAGAAATAGACTGGGACGCGGCCTCAAGGGCCAAGCTCATCAGCCCCTATGGCAGTGAAATCCAGGACCCCATCGGCATGCCGCGCAACGTTTATCGGCGGGTGCGTGACGAATTGCGCGACGCAATACTCAAAAGGCCCGAAGAGATATGAAAATCGCAATCGGAAGCGACCATGCAGGACTCGGTCTCAAGAACGCAATCAAGGAGCGGCTGGAGTCTCTCGGCCATGAGGTGGTGGATTTCGGCACGAAGACGCCCGACAGGACCGATTATCCCGACTATGCCCACCTTGTGGGGAAAGCCGTGGCTTCGGGCGCGGCGGATAAAGGGGTGCTCGTGTGCGCCAGCGGCATCGGCATGTGCATCGCGGCCAACAAGGTCCCCGGCGTCAGGGCCGCCCTGCCCTATAATGAAGACACGGCGCGCCTCGCGCGCGCGCACAACGACACCAATGTCGTCTGCTTCGGCGACAAGACCCAGGACCATGCGCTTGTCCTGCGCATGCTCGATATCTGGCTGGAGACGCCCTTTGACGGCGGCAGACACGCGCCGCGTGTGGAGAAACTCGAGGATCTCGACTGAGGTGGAATCAGTCTCCGCGAATACTGACAATGCAGTCTAAGAGAAGCCCAAAGGCGGGAGGCATCAATGGCGGGTGTCGACTATCTTATCGTGGCGGTGTTTCTGATCGGCATATTTGCTGCAGGCACGTATTTCTACAAGTGGGTCGGTGATGCCGACGACTTCTTTGTGGCCGGCAGAAAACTCACCCCCTTCATACTCGCCGCGACTCTCACGGCCACCAATGTGAACCTCTATTCTTTCGTCGGCCAGGCCGGAAAGGCATACCAGAGCGGGTTCTCCATCCTCTGGCACACCTGGACCGGCAATATGGCCATGGTGATAGCCGGACTCTTCGTAATACCGATTTTTCGCCGCCTGAAGATCAGGACCATCCCTGAATTCATGGAGGATCGCTACGGCATGTCGGCGCGCGTCATCGTGGGACTCCTGTGGTTCCTTCGGCTGACGTTCTGGCTCGGCATAGTCGTCTACACGGCCGTTATCGCGGCGCGGACCCTCACCGGCATAGAGGAAATCACCGTTTTCGGCATCACGATCGGCGGCTTCACCTTCTGGGCGCTTATCTTTTCTGCCATAACGATCATTTACACGGTCATGGGCGGCATGTGGTCGGTGGCGCTAACGGATGTTCTGCAGTTTATCCTCATGATGGCAGGCGCGCTCATCGTGCTTCCTATGGTGATGTACAAGGTGGGCTGGTGGCCTGGACTCGTGAGGGCGCTTCCGGCTGAGAAACTTCAACTTGTCGCCCAAACCGGCCCCTTTAACTGGGTCTTCACGCTTGCGATCCTGCTTCTCGGCATACAGTGGGCGTGCACCGACCAGGGGCTTCTTCAGAGGGCCTTCAGCGCGAAAAACACCCGCACGGTAGCCAAAGGAATGGTACTCGCCGGTATCATCACAACGCCGTTTGCGCTGCTGTGGAATCTCCCAGGCGTTGCCACGGCCATACTTCACCCGGGGCTTGCAAACGCCGACACGGCCATTCCCACGCTTCTGGCCGGCATGCTCGGTCCCGGCCTGATGGGCCTCATAGTATGCGGCTTTCTGGCGTCGCAGATGTCCACGATCGATTCCAATCTCTCAGCCTCGGCGACGCTTTTCGTAAACGACGTGTGGGGCCGCCTGCGCGGTACGGAGCCTACGCCTAAGCAGACGCTCACTGTTGTAAGATGGGTTACGCTGCTTGCCGGAATCTTCATGATAGCGTTCAGCTACCAGGTGACGCGATTTGAAGGCGCGGTAAACGCCTACCTGACCGTTATCAGCATCATGGATATGCCGCTTTTCGTCGTCGCGGTGCTGCTTGGTGTTCTGTGGAAACGCGCCAACCTTGCCGGTGCGCTTGTAGGCTATTTTGCCGGCGCCGCCGCTGGCGCGTATGTCAATTTCGGCACGAGTCTCGGGTTTAACATCGCTACCTTCATCTCCGCCGGCGCGGCCTTTGTCGCATGCATCGTAGTTTCTCTTCTTACCCGGCCTGCGGACCCGAAGAAGATCCAGAGCGTCTGGGAGGCCAAACACTCCTCCCAGGAGGAAGTCGACGCGAAAGACGTCTACCATATATGGCCGGTATCGATGGCGGGGCGGCTGTCGATGTTTGTGCTGTTCGCCGGCCTTGCCGTCTTTCTTGCCGGGACGATCTCCGGCCGCTGGGCCTGGGAGTACGCGTCGCTCACCGCCGTTCTCGGTATGATCGTGTTCTTCGCGGGCGGACTTATCCGCCTGTTTTTTGACTAAAAGGAGACTCGGATGCAGATCGATTACGTGACCTGGAGCATCTGGCTCGTCGGATTTGTGATTCTTGTCATCTGGACGATCTATCCACTAAAGGAATTCCTCGAGCTCGTGAAGGCTCAGCACGCCGCCCACAAGGACACTGTGGCGCGCAAAGAGAGTGGTGAGCCCAAGTGACGCGCGACGAGGCGATGGCACTTCTCAAGAGCCATATCAAGGCCGACAACCTCATAAGTCACATGACGGCCGTCGAGGCCGCCATGCGCGCCTATGCGCGACGCTTCGGCGAGGACGAGGACAAATGGGCGCTCGCCGGGCTCCTTCACGATATAGACTACGAAGAATGTCCCCAACTCGAGACCCATTCGCTCAAAGCCGCCGAGATGCTTGCCGCCGCCGGGCTCCCCGGAGACCTCTGTCACGCCGTAAAGGCCCACAACGAACACCACGGCGTGCCGCGGGAAGACCTTCTTTCAAGGGCGCTTTTCGCTGTCGACGAACTCACCGGTTTTATCGTCGCCGTTGCCCTCGTGCGCCCCTCAAGGAAACTCGCCGACGTCGAGCCCAAGTCCGTCAAAAAGAAGATGAAAGACAAGTCGTTTGCCGCCGCGGTAAACCGCGAACAACTTGTCACTTCCGCCGAAGAACTCGGCGTCGATTTCACGGAGCACGTGACCATTGTTCTTGACGCAATGAAGGCAATCGCAGGAGAGTTGGGGCTGTAGATTGGGCGCCCCGAGCAAAGCGCTTCGCGAAAACCCGCGTCGAGACAAAAATAAAAAGGCGCGGTCGACCGTGCAAAACGGCGAACCGCGCCTTTGGTATGGCGCTCGTACTGAAAACAGACTCTAATCGACCGAAACGACTTCCTTTATCTCCGGGAAGTCCTTCTGAAGTCTCTTATGGACGCCCATCTGCAGAGTCATCTGCGCCATCGGGCATCCGCCGCAGGCGCCCTTGAGCCTCACCTTAACCACGCCGTCCTCTTCGATATCCACGAGTTCGATGTCGCCTCCATCAGCCTGAAGCATCGGACGGATGTCTTTTTCGATTACTGCTTCCACCTTTTGCTTGTCCATCAAGTTCTCCTATGTATTAGCCGTAAAAACGGGGGGCAAAGCGGTCCGTAGCGTTGTTTCTTCGAGGCCAATCGCCCCAGTTTCCGCCGCCCCACAATAATAGACAGGCGTTCTCTTCGGCCTGTTCCCTCATCAAAAGCCCCCGGCGTCTATACGAGCATCGAGAGCATCTTAAGCAGTTTGCCGTAGTCCCACCGGTCCATCGAAATAACCATATGATAGAGCATGGCATCAGACCATTCGGCTCCATAGTTTACACAAAGATACCTTTCGCGCCAGCGGTCATTTCGCTTCATGAGTTCTTCCGCGTCCTGACTGGAGAGATCAGGGTTATCCCTCTGGACGTTCTTGAGCCGCCACTCGAGCGGCGCCACAGTTCGCAAATGAATCACTCCTGCCATGTCCTTGAGGACACATTGGCTCGCGCGTCCGATTATGACGACGTTGCCTTTCTTGGCGACGTCGCGGATGATCTCCTCGAAGTGTTTGACTATCTTGTTGGGGTCGACCGGCTTGGCCGCGCCCGCGGGAGGTTCATAGAAAAGATACGGCTCGGCCACGCCATAGGCGTATGTCGGCTCCACGTGCGCAAAAGTGCTGTAGTAGGACGCCATGTCGGGATGCGCGACAAATATCTGCGAGAGAAACCGCAGCAGCCAGCTGTCGGTCTTTTCGTCGTACTGCTCGACCTCCTCCGGCGCGCTGCCGGTCTTGCCGGCGACCTGCCTTATTATCTCCTTGTCGATAAACTCGTAACCGAGAGCCTTTGCCAGGTCGTGGCCGAGTTTGTCGCCTTCGCTGCCCATTTCCCGGGCGATCGTGATAACAGCCATAGCGTCTCCCTCTTTGACAGATCCGCCTAAAGCATCTCGTCTATCATCAGCCCCTCGGCCGTTTCCAGCCTGAGCACCCATTCCTGGATTTCGCTTGCCGCTATGCGCCGCGATACGACTGACGCTCCACTCTCGCCCGGAAGAATGATTTCTATGTGCGCAATTCCATCTTCGGCCGCCAGGCGCAAGCGGACCTTTTTGCCGGCCGTCTGGAGCCGCTCGTTGGCCGCGTCGACCTCGCGCGCGAGCCTGTTGAGAGTCTCCTCGCCCGGGGCCTCGCCTTCCTGCTCTGAGCCGTCCTCCTGCGCCCAGCCCCCGGCGTATCCTTCGGAGTTACTCTTGTGGTCGCCGGAGCGCTCCACGCGCTTAAGAGGCGAAAAAGGCGTCGGCCTCATGACTTCCCTGATATCATCACTCAATTGAGGTTCCTCCAACCACCAGCCGCGAACCTCACATGCGCCGCTCGCAAACACCCATTCTAACCGCCGCCATGCCGGT
>CALMGO010000185.1 GCA_937863625.1 uncultured bacterium | reverse complement strand
GAGCGCGTGACCCGGATGGCGAGAAGCCATGCCGAGAAGAGCGGCTACGCGCTTCAGTCTGACCCTTCGCAACTGGCCTACGTTCTGGGCGGGCTGGCGCGCAACCTCCTTGAGCATGGCAAGTTGTATTGCCCCTGCCGCGAAGTCCGCGTCGACGCGCCGCCGGAGGACTCGAGCATCTGTCCGTGCCGGACGCATCGCGAGGACATCCGGCGGTTTGGAGAGTGCGAGTGCGGCCTTTTTACCAAGCGACTTGAAGAACCTGTAGAGGAAAAGGAGTGTGACAATGGGATTCACGATTGACCTGGGGAAACCCGGTCCGGCCTTCAGCCTCAAGGGCGTCGACGGCAAGTCTCACAGTTTGAAAGACTATGCCGACAAGAAGGTAGTCGTAGTAGTCTTTACATGCAACCACTGCCCCGCGGCGATTGCGGCCGAAGACCGCCTCATCAGCATACAGCGCGATTACGCGCCTAAAGGCGTTCAACTCGTCGCTATCAACTCCAACGAGGACGTAGGACATCCGACGGACAGTTTCGACCACATGGTGGTGCGCGCCGCCGAGAAGAAGTTTAACTTCCCCTACCTCAGGGACGACACGCAGAAGGTGGCCACGGCTTACGGCGCCATGAGGACGCCGCACATATTCGTTCTCGATAAGGTCAGGAAAGTGGTGTACCGGGGACGCGTTGACGACAATATCGACGACGCCGATGCCGTGACGCGTCATGACCTTCGTGAGGCGCTCGACGAAGTGCTCGCCGGCAAGCGAGTCTCCGTACCCACTACGCAGCCTGTCGGCTGCAATGTGAAGTGGCTTGGCAAGGACGCGCACTGGATGCCGGAGTAGAAGAGCGCGGACGCTCCGCGACGGGCACGCCAAGACGGGTCTATCTCGCACTGCCTGCCGGCAGACGCACGCAGCGGGATTCTGCCGGCAGGAAGAATGTACGAGGTTATCTCTCCCTTACGCCTATATCGTTGCGCGAGGCCTCGAATTCCGCCGCCCACTCGTCATACGTGCGCGCCAGGTCGAAGAACTCCTTCATCCTCTCATGTCCGGTTGACCACTGCGTGTACATGAGACCCACGACCCCGTCGACGCCATTCGTGACTTTCATCCAATTGTTTATGTTGCCCTTGAGGTCGTTGGTGTCATAGTACCCGCACATTATCTGCTCATGTCCGCGCACCTCGAACCATACCGGATTGAGCTTGTTCGGCGAGTACCAGTTCGCAATGAGGACCTCGCGGGGCAATCCGCTCCACGAACCGTAGAACGTGCCAGTCGTCAGGTAGTAGTATCCTCTGTCCTCGAACGGCCGCGCGTTGTGGAACGGCGTGAACATGTCCGACCATACCGCCATCCGCGCATCCGGCATGTATTTCTTCATAATCGCGATGCTTCGCTCCATGTATCGCGCCAGAAGTTGCGCGATGGTGAGGTTTTCGCCATCCGGCTGCATCTCCCAACCCGCCACGCGTATCTCGTCGGCCGTGCTGAAATACATCGCCGCCGGCCATGTCTTGCTGATGTGCTCCATGTGCTTATCCATGAGCGCGTATAGCGCAGGGTCGGACAGTGTCAGCACCACCTGGTCTGTGTAAATGCGTGGGGTGTAGTAGTACGAGACGAGAAGCCTCTCGCCTTCCGCGATGCGCGACGCGGCCGTCAGGCGGATAGGCGCCGCCTCGTGTTCCACGTCCGCGTCCGGCTGCTTCATAAATGCCGGGTCCGTCACCGGCTCAAAGTCCCGCCCCTCCTCGTACGTTATGCTGCCGTCCGCGCTCTTGACCGAAAGCGGCACGAGGTCTCTGCGGACGACATTGAGGATGCCGGCAGGCTCAATGACAACGTCGTCGATCCATATCGTCCCGTCCCCCGCTCTCGGGCTGATCGAAAACTCCACGCTTTCCGCGTCGAGCGTGTTAAATACACTTGAGACTCGCGTCCAGTCCTGCGTCGCCTCAACTTGCACGTTATAGTACGTGTTGCGGCGCTTGCCTTCTTTGGAGGTGACGTTTATGAACCCTTCGCCCTGGTTTCCCGCGTTGTCGGTCTTTACCCACACGGACACGCGGTAGTACTTGAACGGCTCCACTGCGAAAGTCTGCGTCAGCGTACAGCCTCCGCGTCGTCTTCGCCGCCGTCCCTCGGCGGGCTCCTCGGTCGTCGTTGCCTCGGCGGTGATGCGAAGCGAGGACGCGCCGGAGTGCTTCTCCTCGGTGTCAAGCGCGACATTGGTTCCCTGGGCGCTTGTCGTCCAGCCCGGCAGACCCGTCTCGCCGCTTTCCTCAAAGCCCGCATTGGCCGGTTGCGGCGCGGCGGACATGTCCGGCAGCGCCACTCCATTGTGTGCGATAAACGGCGCATCCTTCACCGGCAAGCCGGCTGCGAGGTTGGGGTCGTGCGTCGTATAACGCCCGCCGTAGCCTATCGGAAAGAGACTCGGCACTATCTCGATTCCGCGTTCCTTCGCCGCCTGTCGGTATGCGGCTATCCGTGCAATGTACGCGTCGTTGACCACATCCCACCGGCTCATGCTCGCGTCCCCAAGCACGAGGTGCGTAAGCCCCGCCTCCTTGCCCATGTCCAGAAACTCGATAGCACTCCGGAGACCCTCGTCGGTGTCGAGACTGCACCTGTTCTGCGTCCAGAACTGCTGCATCCGTGGGTCCGCTGCCTTGGCGGCCTGCACCGGCGCGACGACAGACGCGGGGGGCTCTGATGCAACCGGACCGCTCTGGGCGCAGGAAGCCGCTCCAACAGCCAGCACCCCGATAAGAATCGCTTTAAGAACTTTCTTTGCCATCACCGTCTCCTAAATCGCAGTCGCTGCGTCTGGACAATGCTTCCTGTTGCGGCGCCGGCCACGAATGGGACAGCGGCCGCCGATGCGCTGACAAAAGTCACTTTCCGAGCCGGACTGCCGGAAGCCGGGAAAATCCGGCATGGCTGTCATGCATAGATATCCTCTTCCATCCGGGGGCAGGGCGCCTCGCTAAGTTCTATCTGCCCCGCCATGCCTTCGACGGCCCGCACACCCGTGGTGCCGCCGTTGAGGACGCCCGGGTCCACGGGCACGTTGGTCTCCCACGACCCGCAGGTGAAGTCGGGCACGTCTATCGACGCCGATCTGTTGGCCACGGAGTATTCGCTTAGCGGTATCACTACGCTCCAGAGGGCCGCGTCGTATACGTCCTGGTCGAGCGGCAGTCCGTTGCGCAGGCAGTCTATGAGCCGCCAGTCCATCATGAAGTCCATGCCGCCATGGCCGCCGATGGTCTTGGCCATCTCCCCCACGCGCTTGACGATTTCAGGCGTGTACTGCTCCTCGAGCGCTTTCATCTCTTCGGGCTTGAGCCATGAATGCCCCTGGGCTATCCTCGGCGGCGAAGGGTATTTGCTCGCGACGCCTTTCGTGCCGCTCACGAGGTGTATGCGCGAGTACGGCCTCGGGCTCGTGACGTCATGCTGTATGAGCATCGTCCTGCCGCGGATGGTCTTCACCACGGTGGAGTTCATATTGCCCCTGTATTTCTTGCCTGCAAAAGGCTTGAAAAAAGGGTCCTCCGCGGCAAGCGCGTCCACTTCGGCCGCCATCTGGAAATCAGCCGACGACGTGGAAGTGAGATAATCCATCCTGTCGCCCCTGTTGAGATTCATAATCTGCGAAATCGGTCCCAGGCCGTGCGTCGGATAGAGGTTTCCGTTGCGCTGGTTTTCCTTGAGCCGCCACATGTCGGCATAACCGCTCTTGTCAAAGTTCAAGAACCGCAGGTCGTGTATATAGGCCCCTTCGCAATGCACTATCTCGCCGAAATAGCCCTGCCTTGCCATATTGAGCGTCAGCAGTTCAAAGAAATCGTAGCAGCAGTTTTCAAGCTGCATGCAGTGCTTGCGCGTCCGCTCCGACGTGGCGGTCAGGGCCGCCCAGGAAAGCGCCGCGCGCGGTGCCCCGGTATCCTGGCTGCACATCGACAGTGAAAAGGCCGCCGGCCGCTTCATCGAGCGGCCCACCCGTGAGGCCATCCCGATCAACGCCCAGGAGCAGCTCATCGTGGAGCTGTACTCGAAGTGACCATGACCATCGATTTGACCGGACTGGTCCGCCCGCACCTCGTCGAAATGACCAAGCGGGACGACAACCCGAATGTGGCCGAATTCCGGCTCCAGCCGCTCGAACGCGGCTTCGGGTACACGCTGGGGAACTCCCTCCGGCGGATGCTCCTCTCCTCCCTGCGCGGCACCGCTGTCTGGGCCTTCCGGCTCGACGGGGTGGTGCACGAGCACCAGACCGTGCAGGGGGTTCTGGAGGACGTGCACCAGATCATCCAGCGCCTCAAGGCGCTCACGCTCGTGCTTGCCGAAGATGTGGATGAAGCCGTGCTCCACATCAAGCGCGAGGGCGCCGGGCCGGTTTACGCCCGCGACATCCAGCCCCACGGCTCGGTGCGCGTGGTGAATCCCGATCACCTGCTCTTTACGCTGCAGGACGATCGGGAGGTCTCCGGCGAGCTCTACGTGAACAAGGGCCGGGGCTACATCGAGGCGGAAATGCATCCGGTCGACCGCGCCATGCCGGTGGACCTGGTTCGCATCGACGCCATCTACAACCCGGTGCGGCGCGCCAACTTCAACGTGGCCGAGACCCGCGTAGGCCAGCGGACCGACTACGACCGCCTCACGGTATCCGTCGAAACCAACGGGACGCTCTCCCCCGAGGACGCGATCGCCTACGCGGCC
>CALMGO010000184.1 GCA_937863625.1 uncultured bacterium | reverse complement strand
ACCTGGCGGGGGCTGCGGCAGAGCGAGACTTGACAAGAGCGGCGGCCATTTCGCTACGGGCGGCGGCCCACTTGGCGGGGTCGCGTTCCCAATTACCCTTTGAGTAGTGCTCGTCGCCATAGTTGCTCGACGAGGCGGAGTCGATGGCGCTGCGGATGATGCGCTTTGCGACGGAATCGGCGAGGTCACCTCTACCGCACTGGTCAAGAAGGTAGAAATACTCGTAGTCCTGCATGCCGCGGCGGATTTGCTTTAGACGAATCGACGGCAGGGCACGCTTTACACCGAACTTCTTACCCGGGTATACGATTACGCCACGGGAGTTGGTGGTGAAGGTCTGGTTCACGGGCTGGGTCCAGATGTCGTCGGTATTCCACTCGGTGGAGTTGAAAAGCAGCAGAGTATCGAGTCGGTAAAGGCGCGCAATCCACGGCCAGGTCGTGAAAGACAAGCCATCATTGTCAAGGGCGTCCGACCCCTGGAAAGGCTCTGACCCCTGGTAAAACCCAAGCCAGTCGCCGCGGGAGCGTACAGGTTCAAGGGCGGCGAGATTGAGGTAGTCGCCGGCAACCTCCCAGTGCGTGACGTAGGATCGAAACTCCGCGACGATATTGGGTGCGTTAGCGCCAAAGGTGTCGTACCAGGCGATGGTGCGGCGGATGCGAGGGTCGATTTCCCTGACGATGCGGCAGTGGTCCTTCATGAGGTTGTAGCGGTTAGGGTCGGGGACATCGGCAAGGAATACAAAGGTATTGCCTACGTCCCAGCCTTTGGCGTCCCAGTGCTCTACGGCGAGCTTGACCGCCTTTCTAAACGAAACGAGGTCGACTCGTGCGGTGTAACGCGTGCTGGAGGGCCATCCGCTGTAGCTGAAGGGATTGACGGGCAGGCAGAAGATGTTAACGGGAAGACCGTCTTCGAAAGCGGTGCCGTCAAGGTACCTGCCAAAGCGGCGGTCGTAAGAAGCCCAGTCGATGGTGAGGGCATCGCCTTTGCCGGTGGAGTCGGGAAGAGGCGAGGTGTAGTGCGTGGTCGGCGTTATGCGGTGGCTGCGGCAGAGTCTGTAAAAATCGAGCTCGAGGTCGAGAAACTCGTCGGTGACAAGCGAAGTGTGGCGGTCAAAGGGAATGTCATTGCGATCGGCGAGGTGCTCATTATAGCCGACGTGCCAGCGCAGGTGGCTCTCGGCGGGAAGTCCGAAATCATACACTTCGAGGACGATGGGAAACTCCAGCGTTACCCGCCCGGGGGCGCAAACGAGGACCTTGCCGTCGTAAAGCCCGGCGGCCGCGCCGGGAGGCACGTAGAGGTCGACCCATATGGCCTGCACGGCATCCGGCGAGACCGATACGGTCGAGTGCCCCTCAAGAGACATGGGGATAAGGCCATCGGGGTACCACCCTCGTCCAAGCGACTGGCCAGGCGAGTAGCTGGGCACCGTGACCCTGGTGTAGAACTCGACGAATGAAGCAAAGGACTCCGGCGGGATTGACGAAGAGGCGCCAGTGAGGCCGGAAAACGCGAGGGAAGCGTCTTTGAGGCCATCGGAGCCGCCTTGGAGGATGACCTGGAAGGCGACGTATTCGTTTCGGGCGGCAGCAAGGCTGATAACGCGCGAGGAGGCGTCGTAGACGGCATTTTTGGCAGAGTAGCCATCGAAGGGAGTCATAACGAGGAGTATGCCGGAGGGGTCGACTTTTACTGCGGGGTCGGCAATCCAAGCGTCTATGGCCGGAGGCGAAAGGGTCTCGCCGGCCGTGGCGCAATATGACAGCACGGCAGTCAGGGACAGACCGCACAGAAGAAGAACGATACTTTTCCGCATGGGGGCGCGGATACTCACGCTGGCCTCCTTGAATGCCCGGAAACGCCGTGGCGGCACCGCCGCCAGCATCAAAGATACATATTCCGCGGGCCGACGCAACCGGCAACAACTTTTCAGACGAACGACGAGCGGCAATGTTCCAGACAAACGAAGCAAATGAGGCCGCTTGATATACGGCGGAGGGGGGTTAGAATATCGGCGTCGAGAAACAAAAGGAAGGGAACTGCCGTGAGACGGATGAAACTGGTGGAAGAGGCGCGCCGGGTGGTGGTGAAGGTCGGCAGCGCGGTACTGCTTCAAGAAGGCCGCGTGGACAAGAAGGCGCTCGACGTGCTGTGCGAGGACCTGGCGGAGATCGCCGGGGGCGGCAGGCAGGTCGCAGTGGTGTCAAGCGGCGCCATCGCATGCGGAGTGGCGCGGCTGGGTCTCGCGAAGCGGCCTGACACGCTGCCTGAGCTTCAGGCGGCGGCGGCGGTGGGTCAGAGCATACTGATGCAACTCTATGACGAGGCGCTCTCAAAGAGAGGCTTTCACTGCGGGCAACTGCTTTTGACGCGAGACGATTTTGCGGACAGGACGAGGTACATAAACGCGCGCAACACATTGAGGTCGCTCTTGTCGATGCAGGCAATCCCCATCGTCAACGAAAACGACACTGTCGCGGTCGAAGAAATACGGTTTGGCGAAAATGACGTCTTGAGCGCGCAGGTGGCGAATCTTTTCGAGGCGGATTTGCTGGTGATGCTGTCGACGGTGTCGGGGCTGTATGAGGACTTTGCCGACAAGGGGCGCGGCGGGAAGATAGTGTCCGAGGTGGAGGGGGTGGACGCTGCGATAAAGGCGCTCGCGACGGCGGAGAGGTCGAGCACAGGCGCGGGGGGCATGGCAACGAAACTCGAAGCGGCGCGGATGGTGACGACCGCGGGGGAGGCTGCGCTAATCGCCAACGGCAGAGAGGCGCACATAATCAAGCGCATCTTTGCAGGGGAAAAAGTGGGGACGCTTTTCTATCCGACGAGGGGGCACATGGCGGGGAAGAAGCGCTGGATAGGCTACGGCGCGCGCTCCCGCGGCGAGATAGTGGTAGACGAAGGCGCGGCCAAGGCGCTGAGAGAAGGCGGGAAGAGCCTCCTGCCTTCGGGGATAGTGGGAGTCAAGGGGGAATTTGCCGCGGACGACGTGGTGAATATCAGCGTTCGGGGGGGCGAGACCTTTGCGCGGGGGGTGGTGTCGTACGGCGCGGGTGAGGTCAGGAAGATCATGGGTGCGCGCACGTCGGAGATAGCGCGGATACTCGGCTCGAAGCCATATGATGAAGTCGTGCATCGGGACGTGATGACGCTTTTGTAGTGGTCGCGGACGGCACGGGCGCGGCAGAGCGCTTCATAGGCGGGTAGATGCATCGGCCCAAAAGGGAAAGGCCGCCTCACGCAAAGCACGCCTATTCCATGAAAAGCACCCCAGTTCTTTCACTGGTGGCAAGCCACCAGTGCCACACGAAGAAAGACGACAGAGCTGCTCCCCCACTATGTCCTCGGCTTCCTGAGTCGTTACGGCGTGAGTGGGAGTCTGCCGGAGGCGTTCAGGGTGTCGGCAATCACTTCGAGGCTTTTTTCCCAGCAGTCGGCGGGGATGTCCTCCGTAATACCCATTATGAGGCGCGAGCCGTCGCCGGCCTGAGAGAGAATGTCCAGCGTGGCGGCGCGGATCTTGTCGGGGCTTTCGAGGTGGACCGAGGACGGGAAATTGAGCGAGACGACCTTATCCGGCCAGGCGCGCCGCGCGTCGGCGACGGAGAGGTTGCAGTCGGGCGGAGGGGTAAAGGCCTCGACCACATCAATGTGAGATGAGGCTACGAGGTCGGCCCATTCGGCGTTGTTGGCGTCGAGGTGGACGCCCATTATCTTGCCGTTTTCGTGGAGGATGTCGGCGAGTTCGTTGTAACAGGGGACGACGTATTTTGCGAAGCGCTCGCGTCCGATGATTGCGGGGTGGACATTGCCGCCGTAGAGCATCATGAACTGGGGGCCTTTGGCGACGACGCGGTATCCCTTTCGCGCCTTTTCATTAAAGGCGTCATAGAGCGCCCAGAATTCGTCGGGATAGTCCATCATGTGATAGGCGGCGGTCTCGAAACCAACCGAACTGACGATGATGGACATGAGGGGGGAGTACGTGTAGTGTCCGATGACGTAGCCGTCGCCGCCGACGTCGGCAACAGTCTTTTTGAACTGGTCAAAGACGGGCACAGGGACGGCGTCACGCGCAACAAAGGCCATGACGGCATAATCCTCACGGGACTTTACGGGCCACTCAACTTTCCAGCTGGAGTTGTACTCGCCGCCGATACGGTTGATTTCGTAAATATCGCCGACGGGAGTCCGGTAGATGGTGCGGGAGAGGTCAACGCCATTCTCACGGTACTGGACGGTTTTGATATCGCAGTTGGGATGCTCCCAGCGCACGAGGTCGGCGCGCCAGCAGAAACCGAGCCCCTTGGAGCGCAGGCGTCTTTCGGCTTCGCCCTTTGGCATCATGTAGGCGTAGATGGTGAAGGGAACCTGGTCGGGCATGTCGCCTTTGAAAACCGCTTCAACCCTGTCGTGCACATTCATATCAAAGAACTCCGTATCCGTACGTAACCAGGCACCCTTATAAATAAATCCCGGCGACTGTCAACAGATTTGCGGGAGTGGCGCCTGCGGGGCGGGGAGCGACATGGGATGGATTTTTTGAAGAAGCTTGGCGGGAGTCGAGTAGAATTGTGTGTCATTTTACGGGAAAACGAGAGGAGGAACGCAGGATGAGAAAAGAGTGGCTTGGATTTGCAATGGAACTATTGAGCCTGCCGACGGCGCCGCTTCATGAAGGGGCGGTGGCGGGGTGGCTTCGGGAATTTGCGGCAGAGAGACAGATGAAGGTCTTGTCAGACCGCTACGGCAATCTCACCATACGCTACCGGCACGGCGGCGTGAGTCGCGGCAGGCGCCTCGTGATAGCGGCGCACATGGACCACCCGGGATTTGCGGCGGTAAAGATGACGGGGCGCACACGCATGGTGGCGCATTGGATAGGCGGCGTGCCGCCGGATCTCTTCCCAGGGGCGAAGGTGCGGTTTTTCGACGAGGGGCGATGGGTGCGCGGCGAAGTGGTCAGTGCGACGCGGAAACGCGTAATGGGGGAGCCGAGGACCGTGCATCTAAAGATAGACAAGCCCGTTGCGGCGGG
>CALMGO010000183.1 GCA_937863625.1 uncultured bacterium | reverse complement strand
CAAGGCCGGCAGCGCGGCCATAGACGCTGGGGTTGACGTGGGTCTGCCCTACGAAGGCAAAGCCCCTGATATAGGGGCGGTCGAAACAAAGCCGGACACCGCCGCTGAGGCACAGTAGAGGCCCCTGCCCTTCTGCAATGGTACGGGCCGTGCGGACCCGCGATGTTCACTTTGCGTGAATAGCGAGAATCTCGCCGTAGTAGATAGTGTGGTAGTCCTCGCCGCCGTAGAAATCCTCCACCCAATCTGCCGTGATAAGCGAACGGTCCATCGGCTGCTTGAAGGCAATCCTGCATTCGACGACAAGCGAAGCCTCGGCAATGTAGGGCGAGGCGACCATGAGGCCTTTGGTTGCGGTGAGAGGGGCCTCGGCGAACTTGTCCATATCGCGTCCAGATTCGGTCCCAAAAAGGTCAACAGCGCCCTGGAGGTCCTCAGGCAGAACGTTCACCGTAAAGGAATCACCTGACTCCATGAACTTGTGGGTGTACCTGCTCGGCCTGACAAGGACCGCACATATCGGGCGACTCCAACTGCTGCCAATAGTTATCCAGCCGATGGTCATGCCATTACTGCCGCTTTGGTCACCGGCGCAGACGATGGTGCCTCGGGTGCGCGTGGCGTCTATGACCTCGACAATGCCATCTGGGAACTCGAGTCTCTTTCGCTCCATATCAGACCTCCGCTTGGACTATTTTCCTGAACATAGCAGACGCCGGCACAGGGGCGCCCCGCATCAGTGATTTCGACTCCGCTTGGCGAGAAGGACGAGATCCCGAAGCGACTGCTCACCGCGGGCACTCATCCAGTTTTTCTCGAAGCGTTCCTCCTGTACCACCTGCGCAATGGCGGCCAGCGCACGCAGATGAAAGTTGCGCTCGTCGCGCGTCCCCATAAGCACAAAGACCGCATGGACGGGCTTTTTGTCGGGGGCGAAGATAATCCCCTCCCTGGCGCGGGCAATCAGGATTTCAAAGACCCCCTCTCCTTCCACAACGATATGGGGGATGGCAAGGCCCGGCGCGAGAACGGTGCTCGACTCGCGCTCGCGCGCATTCAAGAGCCCCTTTACCGCGGGGGCGGGCATTTTGATTCGTGGTGCAAGCGCTTCGGCGACTGTCTGGAAGAATTCGTCGACGGTTACACTCTTTTCGATATCGATGATAAGTGCATCCTCGACCTTGTGGTCGAAGCGATCCTCAACGACTTCGTCGCGCTCGCGGATGATATCCTTGAGCTCGGCTTCGAGGGTGCCGGTGACGAGCTCCCTGGCGGTGATGCGCTCTACGAGGTGAAGGAGCGCATAGTCGCGGTCGACCCTGGCTCTCCCGTACGTCCAGTATGTCACGAGGCCGACAGCGACAAGAAGGGCGCATATCCAGAAAGCGCCGGGGCCCATTTCGAAAAGTATGAAGGCCAGGGCAAGGATGCCGACAATCTGCACCCACGGGTAAAACGGCGCGCGGAAGCTCGGTCGGTAGTTCTGGAGACGGCTCTCCCTTAAGACGACGACGGATAGGTTGGCGAGGATATTGGTGAGGATGACCACAGACGACGCCGCCTCGACGAGAATCTCGAGCTTGAGGAAAAGCGCAACGACAATAAAGCCTCCTGTGGCATAGATTGCGACGACCGGAGTCTTGTGCTTTTCACTTATCCTTGCGAACCATGGCGGCGTAAGGCCGTCACGGCTCAAGGCAAAGAGGTAGCGGGAAGCGGCGAGTATCCCGGCGTTGGCCGTGGAAACAAAGGCGAGGATGGCCGCAATCGCGAGTGTTATCCTGCCGGGGGGGCCGAGGAATACTTCGGCGGCGTCGCTTATCGGGGTGAGTGAGGAGCGAAGGCTTTCGCCGGGCAGCACGCCTACGGTCACATATACCATGAGCGTGTACAAAAGCGCAACTATTGAGAGGGATATCGCGAGTGCAAGAGGGATGGTTCGTCCGGGCTTTTGCACTTCCTCGGAAACAGCGGCTATTTTGAGCAGACCGCCGTAAGACACGAAGACGAAACCCGCCGTTGAGAGCATGGCGGCCGCGCCTCGGGGCGAAAAGGGGACGAGATTGTGAACGTCAACGGCAGGCGTGCCTTTGAGGATGTAGTAGGCCATCAGAAGAAGGAGGCCCACGACAAGTACGACCTGGATGCGACCGGCCTTTTTGACTCCGGCGACATTGGCCAGCACGAAGACGATGCAGAGAACGATCCCTATGATGCGAACATCAAAGTTTACGAGGAGGGTAGTAAATGCGGCCATGCCGACAACCGCAAAGGCAGTCTTAAGGGAAAGGGCAAACCAGCTCAGTAATCCGGCGATGGTGCCGACGGCCGGGCCCATTCCACGAGTGATGTAGAAATAGTCGCCACCGGCCTTGGGCATGGCGGTAGTCAACTCCGCCATTGACAAGACGCCGCTCAAGGCGAGAAGACCTGCGATAAAGTACGAGGCTATCACCGCCGGGCCAGCCTGGGCATACGCGAGGCCGGGCAGTATGAAAAGCCCGGAACTTATCATTGCGCCGATGGCAATGCAGGAGAGTTGGATAAGGCCGAGGCCTTTTGCGAGTTTAGCCATGGTCCCTCGCGGAGGTCGCCGGGTTATTGTTGCGGACAAGAAGGCGGATCACACCCGCCGGAAGAACGGTTCTCAGTCGCCAAGCCAGCAATGCGTGCAGAGGCTTTCCCTCGGCAAACCGATAGCCTCTACTATCTCGTCAATAGTCAGATAGTCAAGAGAGGTGACGTTGAGGTCTTTTCGGATCCATTCAACCATGGTCTTGAAATCGGGACTTTTCGGGTCGGTGTAACTGGAGACGTCGGAGACGTCGGAACCTTCAAGGTCGCGGATGGCGCGACGAGCGGCCAGTTCACTTAGCGAACGGGTGGAAAGGGCGAACTTACAGGGAAACATGAGCGGCGGGCAGGCCGCGCGCATGTGGACCTCAGTGGCGCCGTTGTCCCAGAGTTTCTGGATGGTAAGGTTCTTAAGCTGAGTCCCCCGGACGATGGAATCCTCACACAAGATGATCTTTTTGCCGTCGATGATGTCGCGAATCGGGATGAGCTTCATCTTGGCGACGAGGTCCCTGGTCTCCTGCGAGGGAGGGGTATAGCTTCGTCCGTAGCCGGAGGTGTACTTGACCAGGGGACGCCTCAAAGGGAGACGCGACTGCATGGCGTAGCCGACGGCATGTCCGGTGCCGCTATCGGGGACGCCGGCGGCGAGGTCGGCCTCGACGGTATCCTTGCGGGCGAGAAGCGCGCCGCAGCGCTCGCGGACGGTTTCAACAGATACGCCTTCGTAGGAACTGGCCGGATAGCCGGTATATATCCACAGGAAGGAGCATATCTGGCATGCCCTGCCGTCTTTATTCTGACTGCGCGGGCCGGAGGAAGTGAGCTGGATAATCTCGCCGGGCTTGAGGTATTTGACGACCTTGTATCCGAGGTTGGGGAAGGCGCACGATTCGCTGGCAACCGCCCAGGCATTGCCGCTTGAACCGATCACAAGCGGGGTGCGGCCATGAAAGTCGCGGGCGGCGTAGATGCCTTCGCGGGTGAGGACGAGCATGGAGACAGAACCTTCGATCTTCTCGAAGACCTTTTCGATGCCGTCGACGATGCTCGACCCGCAGGAGATGATCTTGGCGACGAGCTCAGTGGGATTTATGCGGCCGAAAGCGAACTCAGCAAAGGAGTGCCCGCTGTCGAGTAATTCGCCGGCGAGTTCGTCGATATTGGTAATAAGACCCGCGGTGGCGAGTGCGAAATCGCCTATGCGCGAACTGACGAGAAAGGGCTGGGGATTGGAGTCGGAAATCACGCCGATGCCGCTTGCGCCGACCATTTTGCGCATCTCGTCGGCAAAACGGGACTTGAACTGAGTGTTGGCTATCGAGTGAATGCGGTGCTGAAAATGGTCTCCAAGAACCGCCAGGCCTGCTACTTCGGTGCCAAGGTGGCTGTGATAATCGGTGCCGTAAAAAAGATGCTGGGTGCAGTCAGTGGAAGAAATAACACCGAATAAACCACTCATTGGGCCTCCCGCAAGAATTGACTGTGCATTTCCGGTCGCGTTAGAAACTTCGCCGAGTCAATTTTATCATCGCGTCCGGGGGATTACAAGGCCGCCGGGGCCGCCTTACGATAAAGAAGTGCAAATCCGGCGGCTCCGAGAAACGACACCGCCGCAGCCGCGCTAAGCGAAGGCACATAGGATCCGAACCGAACGTAACTCATTCCAGCGGCGCCGGGGGCAAGAAAGCCCGAAACGACGTAGACGAGGTAGACGAGACCGTAGACTCCGGCAACCCTGTCAGGGCCGTACGTGCGGGCGACTTCGGTGACATACAGTACGAACGTGCCGCCATAATTAAAGCCCACCAAAAACGACAAAATGATCAAGGCCGGACCGAGGTGCCCTGCGAAAATCAGCACCGTAACAAAGACTGTCTGCAGAAGGAGGCACGAAATCACGGCACGCTTTGTGCCAAAGACCTCTATAAGGACGCCCCACCCTGCCCTGCCGGACGCGTTCCCGATGGCAAGCACGAGGACTGCCGCCTTGTAGAAACGCTCGGGAGACCCAAGCGTCTGGCCAATCTTTTCGAGACGGCCGACAATGGCGAGGCCGGTAAACGTACCGGCGAAGAGGCCGACGACAAGCGACCAGAACAGCGGCGTTCGCAGAAGCCCCTCGGGAATGCGCTGCCTTTCGCGGCGTTGCGCGGCGTCAGGCATCGACGGCTCGCGCATGAACGTCGACAAAACAGCCACGCCGACGAGCGCCGTC
>CALMGO010000182.1 GCA_937863625.1 uncultured bacterium | reverse complement strand
ACGGAGGCAACAACTGGGCCAACGTGGCGGTGGATATAACAAACTCAGGGCTTTTCAAGTGGACGGCGCCGGCGATAAATTCGTCAAACTGCTATCTTAAAGTCGTCGTTACAGATGCAAGCGGGACAACAGGTGAGGCGCAGTCGGCGAAGGCGTTTACGATAGACTCCACGAAACCGACGAGTGCGATAGGCGTGCCGCCTGCGGTGATGTCGCAGGACGTGGGCGATTTGTCAACGGTGCTTCGCCCGGTGCGCCCAACGGGCAGTGACGCCGGCCAGGGAGCTCCAGTGACGCGCGCACCCGCTCAGGAACCTCCTGCCAAGGCCGACGAACCGGTGACCGGCGAGTCCAAAACGACGCCGAGGCCCGACGCGCCGTGGACTTCCGGTGAGAAGCCGCCGTACACGGGCATCATGCTGCCGGATA
Source organism: uncultured bacterium (assembly GCA_937863625.1). Classification (GTDB taxonomy): domain Bacteria; phylum Planctomycetota; class DG-23; order SLPQ01; family SLPQ01; genus CALMGO01. The sequence continues at coordinate 2,083 of CALMGO010000182.1, read as the reverse complement.
CGACCAAAGAAAGCGTGATGAAGGCGGCACTGGCGGCGTACAGAGGGGGGCAGCTGCAGATTGCCAAGGACTACCTTCAGCAGGCTGTAAAGATGGATCCGTCCGACCCGCAGCCGCACGCGGAACTGGGGAAGATATATTACACTGAGGGCGGATTCAGCTACACGAGCCAGAAAGAATCGTTTGAGGCGGCGCTATATGAATTTGACAAGGCGCTGGAACTCGGCGGCGACAACGCCGACGTATATAACGACAGGGGCGTTGTGCTGATGGCGTCAAAGCGGATTTCGGACGCGGAGAAATCTTTCCGTCGCGCGACCGAGCTGGGGTCAAGGCCTGCGTACTGGTGCAACCTGGGGATGGCGCTTGTGAAACTCGGGGAGCAAACGGGCGCGAAAGCGGCGTTTATCCAGGCGCTGGAGCTCGATGCGGAGATGAGCGAGGCGAATTTTTACATGGGCGAGATATCGGCGGCCGAGAAGGACTGGGTCGCCGCGAAGGCGTACTATATGAAGGCGGTTGACGGCTACGGAGTCGAGAGCGTGCTGGGCAAGAAGGCACTTGCCGGGATTCAGCAGGCGAGGGAGGCGCTCGGCGAGGTAGAGCCGGAGCCGAAGGCGGACTCCTGGCGGCAGAAGCTGGATAGAATCAGGTAGGGCGCGCCTACCGGGCGCGGTATTTTCTCAAGGTCGCAAGCAACCGTTCGATATCGTCGGCCAGCGGCGCGACGAACTCAATCCTCTCCTTTTTGCCGGGATACTCGATATTGAGCCTGTGTGCGTGGAGGGCCTGTCTGGCGATGACGGGCTCTTCGTCATTAGGGTGGGAGGTTTGGCCCTGGAGCTCGGAGAGGTAGATGGGGCCGTTCTTGGAATAGAGGTTGTCCGCGGCGCACGGGTGCCCGATGGCGGCCAGGTGGACTCGAATCTGGTGCGTGCGGCCGGTGCGGGGCATGGCGCGAAGAAACGTGTAGCCCCTGAAGCGCTCAATCACTTCATAGGACGTCTGTGCCTCGCGGCCTCCCTCGATGCGGACGGACATTTTCTCGCGCTGGGTAGGATGCCTGCCGAGAGGTCGGCTGATGAGGTCGCTGTCGTAGGGAACCTCGCCTTCGACTACGGCGAGGTACTCCTTTTGTGTCCGGCGGTATTCAAACTGACGGGCGACATGCCGATGAGACCAGTCTTCCTTCATGAAGAGTATGACGCCGGTGGTCTCGCGATCGAGCCTGTGGACGATGCCCGGGCGCCCGGGCGCGATATCGCTGAGGCGATGGCAGTGGTAGAGGATGGCGTTAATGAGCGTGCCTCCCCAATGGCCGCGGGCGGGATGAACCACGATGCCTGAGGGTTTGTTTATGGCGATCATGACCTCGTCCTCGTAGAGGATGTCGAGAGGCATGTACTCGGGGAGGAGGTCCCTGACGGGGGGAGGGGGGACGATGACGCTGATGCTTTCGGTGCCGGAGATCTCATAGCTGGGCTTGGCGCGGGAACCGTTAATGAGGACGGCGCCTCCGCGAATCATTCGCTGGACCTGAGTGCGCGAGAGACGGGGGAAACGCGCAGTGACATAGAGGTCGAGGCGTGCGCCTGCGGCGTCCTGTTTGGCCTTGAATACGAAGGGCTCATCGACGGAAAGCTCCGGCGGAGCGTCGTCAGGGGAGGGCTCGTCAACGTCGGCGTCGTCTTCGTATGAGGAATCGTCTGTCATAATCGCAATCGCAGTCTAAAGGAAAGGGGCCCCCACATGGAGGCCCCTGGGATGAACACACAAGGTACGTGTCGCTACGCTCCGCAAAGCTGTTTTGCGAGGTCGGCAGCGGAAGCGGCGTCGGGCGCATAGCCTGCGGCGCCGATTTCATCGGCGTAATTCTGTGTGACGGGAGCGCCGCCGATCATGACCTTTACCTTAAGGCCGGAGGTCTTGACGGCATCGACGACGAGCTTCATCTGGGGCATTGTCGTGGTCAAGAGAGCGCTGCAACCGATGACCTTTGCTCCGGAGGATTTGGCGCCTTCGATGAACTTTTCGGGGGAGACGTCTACGCCGACGTCGATGACTTCAAAGCCTGCGCCGCGCA
>CALMGO010000181.1 GCA_937863625.1 uncultured bacterium | reverse complement strand
GGTGTCCCCCTCCGACAGCGCCAGCGCCCGCGCCAGTTGCGTCACGAGCGCCGCAGGCGCGTTCTTCTCGACGCTCAGTCTCACGGCGCTGCCGCGAGGCCGCTGCTTGAGCTGATATTCGATAGCCTTGAGAAGATCCTCGGCGCCCTCCTCGTCAAGCGACAAATCCGCGTCGCGAGTCACTCTCAGCAGGTAGTTCGACCGTACCTCGTAGCCCTCGAATATGCTCGCTATATTGTCCTTTATGACATCTTCGAGGAAGACAAACGTCTCCACTCCCCCCGCCGGAGGCAGCGATAGAAATCTGCCGAGAACCTGCGGCACCTGCACAAAGGCGAGCTTGCTGCCGCTGAGTTTACGGCCTTCCTTAGGCGCCAATTGCACCGCGATGTAGAGCGTTGTGTTGAGCAATACCGGAAACGGATGCCCGGGGTCGACCGCCATCGGTGTCAGTATCGGAAATATCTCGCTGTTGAAGCGTTGTCTCAGATACAGTCGCTGATCGTTTGTGAGTTCCTCCGGGCGCGCAAATACTACCCCCGCGTCTGCCAGCGCAGGCCGTATGTCTCGCGCGAATGCCGAGTACTGACGCGCAATCATCTTGTGCACGCGGCGGCTGATCGCTTCGTCCTGCTGGCGGGGAGTCATGCCGTCGGGAGTGGGCTCCACCACCTCCGCCTCAATCTGCCTTTTGATGCCCGCCACGCGCACCATGAAAAACTCGTCCAGATTCGATGCGACTATGCCGAGAAACTTCAGCCTTTCCAGAAGAGGAACACTTGCGTCCAGTGCTTCCTCCAGAACCCGGTGGTTGAATTCCAGCCACGATAGCTCGCGGTTTATGTATAGTCTTCCTGAATGCTTCCTGGTCATCGTTGTGCCCTTGATAGGATTACCGAAAGCCCGAATACCTCGGTGAAAAGATCCGCCTTTGTCTCCAGCGCCCATTCGTCGGCCAAAAGGTCGCCCTTGCTCCGAACCTCGATTACCAGTTCCTCGTCGCCGGTTATCGCCTCTACCGATACGATCTCCTGGCTGTGGTTGCGGTCGAGCGCGTCCGCGATCCTCAGGATGGACGCGATCTTCGATACCGCCACACGCGCCGACTGCGGCAGCGCCCAGTAGTCCACGTGTCCCACTCGCGGCGTAGCCCGCCTGTGATAACGGGCCACCTGCGCTATTATCTTCAGCGCGTCAGAAGAGATTCCGAGTATCTCGGATTGCATGATGAGATAATGGCTGTGCTTATGGTGCGATCGGCTGCTTACGAAGATGCCGATGTCGTGAAGTATCGCGGCCACCCGCAGGAGCAGCCTGTACTCTTTCTTGAGCCCGCAGAATTCCTCCAGTTGTTCGTAAAGCATCAGCGAGAGTTTCTCCACATGACGCCCGTGCGCCTCGTCGTAGTGGTACTTGCGTCCTATCGCCGCCGCCGATGCGATCACGTCCTCCTCAAATTCCGGCGTCGCCTCGCCCGGCGCCGCACCTTCTACGACATCCAGCAGCAGGCTGTCGAGCACCGACACCCTCGGAAACGCCACCTCCTTCGAGCGCGTCGTTTCGAGAAAAGCCTCCGTGACTATCATCGCCGCCGTCACCGTCTCGGCCGAATCATATCCGAGTTTGAATTTCTCCACGCGTTCGTCTATCGTTGTGCCTGCTATGCGCTTGGCTACCCGCAGGAACGCGCCTTTCTTGACTTCTATCAGGTTGTCGCGACGCGTAACCCCTGCAAACTTGTTTCGCTCCAGGAGTTCATATAGCTCCGAGTTGACCACCACCAGCGTGTCAATTCCGCTGAGCCTGTGCACGCGCTCCAGCGTGTTTGCCACGTTGATGACGAAAGTACTCAGCCTCTGGTACAAAAGCCTGTCCGACGCGTCGCTTGAGAGTGTTTCAAGCAGCCTCAGCGTTCCTATGCGCCCGGTCTCGGTAAATATCAGTTTGCCCTCGTGAAAAACCGTTATCTCCGCCGAACCCGCCCCCAGGGCCAGTATCATGATATCACGGTTGGACCCTGAAAAGGCCTCCCCCATGCTGCGCCGCACCACTTGGTGCACCAGCCGTGTCTCCTCGATCGGCTCCACCGCCTGTATGGCGAGCCCCGACGCCGTCTGCACGCCGTCAAGAAATGTGTCCCGGTTGAGCGCCTCCCTCACCGCGCTCGTGGCTATCGCCCGGTAATGTTCCACCCCGTATTCTTTCATCGTCCGGGCAAATCCCTTGAGCACCTCCGCCACCTCGCGCATCGTAGCGTTGGATATCCTGCCGCCGCTGAAAGTGTCCCGTCCGATCATCACCGGCACGACGAGATGATCCAACTGCCGGACCTTGCCGTTGGCCGCGACCTCGGCCACCAGCAGCCTGAGCGAGTGGGACCCTACGTCGATAGCCGCTACTACCTTGGGTTGTGTCATCTACTTCCTCGCAATCGCTCCGGAAACAGCCTGACGCATCTCAGCACGAAACCCTGTGTCTATCTATGACCGCATTATACAGCAGACGGCTCTCCCCGCCAAACTGCCGCTCATTCTCGCTGAGAGCGCGCTTGTACCCATATCGTCCAAATCGCCCCTGCGGCGTTATGCCTGCATCTCCAGCGCAGGCTATTTTGCCGTACACGCTTCAAAAGGGCAGGGGGGCTTTTTCCAGTTGACTTCCCGTCCGCTGCGTTGATATTCGCCTTTGACCAATACCTTCTTTTAATGGGAGGACCGGATGGCAGAGACACTCAAGAGCCGATTCCTGAACGAAATCACCAGCCGCCAGGCCGCCGAAGTCATCCGGAGGACTTCCGCCGTCATACTCCCCGTCGGCACCGTCGAACTCCACGGCCCCCATTTGCCGATGGGCTGCGACGGTTTCATTTCCAAAGCGTTTGCCGTCAAACTGGCTGACAGGATTGATGCCCTAATCGCTCCCATGGAGCACTACTCCTACATCGGCGCCACATCGAAGTTCCCGGGCGGTGTCTCGGTGCCATTTTCCGCGTCGATGGAGTTTCTCCGCCATGTCGTATCCGGCCTCCTCGCCACCGGTTTCAAACACATTCTGATGATATCGTTCCACTGGCCGAATGCCGTTGCCCTTGACGCTGTTGCTCGCGAAATGTTTGAAAGGACAGGTGTCCCCGTCGTCAATCTGCGCCCCCAGTCTATCATCACCGCCGAAATCGCCCGATCCGTCACCGACGACGAGTCGTCGGCCGACGATGAATCGCTGCTTTGTGCCGGCGCCCTGCAGATTCTGGGCTTGCTTGACCTTGTGGACCCGGCTTCGTGGCCCGACGAAAAGTACGTCCCCGTCGAGCCCGAGAGCCTCCGGCGCGTTCAGAAAATCGGCAATGTGGGTTATTACTTCACCGATGAACTCTCGCACGTTCCTCCTTCGGCGGGTATTGACCCCGGCAAAGGCGCCGCGATAATCGAACGCGCCGCCGACAAACTCGCCGGATTGCTCGATGACCTCGGCGGCTACGCCGATTATCTTAGAGATAGATACGGAAAGATTTAGATTCTCGCGGAAGGGGATGGAAATGGAATGGCTCAAGATTACCGGCCCTGCCTTCAAAAATTACCTCGCTGCCGGTGATGCGGTTGCCGTGCTTCCGCTCGGAAGCATCGAGAAACACGGTCCCCATCTCCCTATGGGTACCGACACGCTCAACGCCGAATACGTCTGCCGCGAGGCCTGCAGCCGCGCAGGCGCGCTCATGCTGCCTCCCCTCGCATACACATTTGTAAACGAAATGAAAGCCTCCGCAGGCACGATAAGTCTCTCGGCAAGGACCCTCCTTTCGCTGCTCGAGGAGATCTGCGACGATGTCGCCCGAAACGGCATAAAGAAGATAATCCTCGCCAATTCGCACGGCGGCAATAACTATGTTGCCATGACTTTCATCCAGGACCTCCCCGGAAAGGGCAAGGACTACGTCGTGTACTACCTGAGCCTTTCTTCATGTCTCAGCCCCGAGCGTCGTGAAAAGATAAAGGCCCTCCGCAAGACCGACGTCCCCGGCGGCCATGCGTGCGACAACGAGACCGACCTCACTCTCTTCGAAAATCCCGACCTCGTCGACCTCGACGCGCTCCCCACCGACAAATCAGCCGGGCTTAGCGTACAGGATTTTGACGTCGCTCCTGCGCTTCCGCAGATCTGGTGGTACGCGATGTACCCGGATTCCCTTGCAGGCGACCCCCGCTTCCCTTCGCCTGAGAGGGGCGCCCTTATAGTGGAGGGTATGATTGAGAAGTTTGCCGAAACGATTACAAAAGTCCGCGCCGACAAAAGAGCCGCCGAGGTCAACGCTTCTTTCGAAATCGAGGCCCGCAACCCTGAAAAGATGCACTGACACCCGTGCCGGGAGACTGATATGACCGACTACACGCCGTACCAGAAGGGCATCATAAAGCGATACTATGAGCACCGCGACACGCTGGCCCTGCAGAAACTTTCAGAGATCGTTTCCGACCTGTACTTGGCCGCGTCGCCCGCCGACAAAAAACGCCTCTGGAAACGTGCCGCCGCCGCTCTTGCCAAGCTTGACCCTCCTAAGACGCGCGCCGCGCGCATCCTTGCCGAGGAGGACTTGAGCGGTCTCGCGACCCTGCTTACGGACCTCACGCGTGGCTGAGTCGCCGATGCTCCCAAAGAAATGTGGACAAAACGGTCCTTTCGTGCGATAATCATCAAATTCACGCTACAAGCCGTCCATATTCGTCGTGCCCGGCTTTCGCAAGTTTCCAGTGGGAGGATATGATGCAGCACTTCTTCGACGTCCTGAAGTTCTCTGACAACGGGCTCATTCCGGCCATCATAGCCGATGACATCACGCGCCAGCCGTTGGTGCTTTGCTATATGACGCGCGAGGCCGTCGAAAAGACGCTCGAAACCGGCAAAATCCACGTATTCCGCAGGTCAAAGGGCAGGCTCATGATGAAGGGCGAGACGAGCGGCCACATCGAGATCGTAAAGGACGTCCGCGTCGACTGCGAGGGCAATTCGCTGGTCTTCTTCGTGGAACAGAAAGTCGCAGCCTGCCACGCCGGTTACTTTTCCTGCTACTACAGGGCGTACAATGCCGAAAACGATTCATGGGGCGTCGTCGAAGAGAGAATCTTCGACCCCGAAAAGGTTTACTGACAGACATTTCGGCGTCTCGGCCGGTTTCTTGCCGTGCGCTAAATTATCCTTGAATACGCTTAGCTGAGTGCTATATTGACCATTGGGACGGAGTGTTGATACAATCAGTGCGCCCGGTTATGCGACGATTACAGGAAGCACATAGCTTGGAGGTGCTTAATGGCTGAGAAGTTCGTACCATTTGATGATGCCGCAAAAGAGCTTCAGATGTCCGCCGATGAACTCAAGGGTCTGATGGACGAGGGCAAGATCCGCCATTTCATGGACGGCGGCAAAATCAAGTTCCGAAGGGGAGACCTCGACGAACTCAAGTCCTCGCTTGGCATTCAGAATGCCGAGGAGGAGATTTCGCTTGCTCCCCCAGAAAACGTCCTGGATCTGCCGTCATTTGACGCCGAGGCTGACGAAGAGCTTCCGCCCCCGCCGCCCGCCGCCGAGGAGGATTTCAGCATAGAGCCTCTCGACGACGCCCCCGCGCATGCGCCGGCCGGTCCCAAGGGCGCTCCTAAAGCCGCCGAGAAAGAAGAGGAGATCGCTTCTCTAAGCGATTTCGAGATTACCGGCGATGTCGAGGAAGAAGGCCAGGAACTGAGCGGCGATGAGGCTGAACTTCTTGCCATCCAAAGTCCGATAAGAGGTTATGATGAACCCAAGGCCGCAAACGTCGGAATGTCGGTGCTTCTCATCGTAGCCGTCATAGTCCTGGCGTTTGGGGCGGCCGTGCTCCTGAGTTTTCCGGCCGAAATGAATCCATTCAAGAGTCTCACTGATCTATTTGCTGCAAAATAGGCAACTGAAAGGAGCGAGAATGCGTACCAAGGGGGTAGTGGTGCTTCGGATACTCGCGATCGTAGTTGCGGCCGTCCTGGCCGCAGGATGCTCCGCCGAGGTCCGCAGGTTACAGGGGCAAAATCAGCAGTTGATAAATGAGCGCGAAGGCCTCAGCAATCAGATTGATGACTTGAAAGCGCTTCTCGCTCAGAGCGACCAGCAGATCGCGCAACTTAATGCCGACCTCAAGAAGGCCCAGGTTGACGTTGACTACTGGCAGGGGCAGGCTGCCGCCTACAG
>CALMGO010000180.1 GCA_937863625.1 uncultured bacterium | reverse complement strand
CGACAGCGCTAACCGCCGCGTCAGTTCGGTGTTGGCAAGTCGATCTTGGTTTTCGACGTTTATGTCCGACATGGCCCCTCCTCCTACCAGGCGCGAGTTAGCCGAATACCGTAATGCTCATGATCTGCCTCCGGCTGAATGTGCCAACCTTTGTACGGATAGGTGAACAGATAACTGCTCCCGATGCCGATGGCTGCGCCGGCTATCACATCATGGGCATAGTGTTGTTTCGCCTCAACCCGGCTGTAGGCTACAAACGTTGCGACGATGTACGCGGGTATGCCATAATCCCAGCCGTACCGTTTGCGTATGAACTCGGCCGAAACGAAGGAGGTCGAAGCGTGTGCCGAGGGAAAGGATTGGTTATCGCCGTTGGGCCGTTTCCCATCGATTGTCCATTTAAGGCCATAGGTAACGCCAAGCGCGAGAGCCTCCGACTCCCCAAACTGCAATGCCCCCTGTCCGTCTCTGAAACCGAATGTCAGACCGGCTGCTGCGGCAGGTAATGCAATTGCTAACGCGTCGCCTGCCGTTTCAATGCCGCCAGCCGCATGAACGTCAATGTCGACAGAGAGGCAAATCAGCATTCCGAACAGCAAGAGGCGAGAATGCAGATGGCAACGTTTCATGGTTTCTTTGCACACATCCGGCGCCAATCCTCGCCCGGTTCAACGGCTGTCAGCACCGATCAGAGTTCACCGGCTCTTCTCGTCGCCAACCGCTGCCTTCTTGGGGAGGTTGTCATCGATAAGTTTGTAAAATAGGTCAACGTAATGTTTATCACCGAATGTCGCGATCCTGATGACGACCGTGGTGACACTCGCATCGAGCGGCACGATATCGATGCTCATTGGAGTATTTCCTTTTATCTCCAGGGAATATCTTACCTTAGGCGTTGATTTTGTTACCGTTGCTTCAAGTTTCAGCTGGTCGGAAGCTCGCATAACCGCCCGGTAGGTTGTATCAGGATCGAAGGCATAATATTTTGTCGCTTCGCCACTCTGCCAGACGACATACCCCTCATAGGCCGATCCGGTGATGGGGATGAGTGATAAGCACGCAGGCGCCGCGCATCCCGCTGCGAAAGCGGTAACGAACCACAAAGCAAGGTGTGGCGATATTCTCTTTCTCATGCTCTTTCCTTTTCAGGCTCAGCGGTTGTCGGCGCCGCGCCATTCGACAGCGCCGAACCGGGTGTCGCCGAGCAACGTGTAAACGAGGTTGACGGTTCCCGCCCTCTGCCGGCTGTCCGCCCGGTCGGGATAGTGCGCATCCCGGGTGGACGCGATGTACTGAAGCCCGAGGGCGTGGCGACCATACACGCGAACGGTGAGTCCGATATTCAGGCGGTCGATGGTCTCCTTTCCCCCCGGGTCCCCGCCACCCATGCCTGTCACATAATAGGCACGTCCGGTCAGGTCGAGCATGGCCCGATCGCCGAAGATGAGGCGGAGCTTGAGGAGCCCCTGCGGGGCGATGCCGTAGTGGTAGTCCCGTTCGCCTACTTGGGCGACATTACCGGCCGCCGCATAACCGACACCTGCGAGGGCCGACCCCTGAAGCGCTACCGCTCGCGAGAGCCACCATTGAAAGGTAGTGCCGAGGGAGAGGGCGGTGCTCGAGACGCGGAAGACATGCGGCGATATATAGTCATAGCCGCCGTAGAGGCCCCATATCCCGCGATAGGCGCTGCCTGCCTCATAGTCCTTTCCGAGGAGGAGGCCGTGGATCATGACGTTGTCGAAGGGGTTGTCCACGTTGCCGAGGCTGGCGAATTCAAAATGGAAGTAGTCGAACGGACGCGTGTAGCTGTAGCCGGGCTTCCCGGGGAGCCCGTAGGCCATGGTGAAGTCCGCAGTCGCCTCGTGCCGGGTCAGGCTGCTCACGCCGGCCAGGTTGTTCGGGTCTGAATTCAGATTTACGCCGAGCCGCAGGCGCCAGAAGGTGGCCGGTTTGTGGCTCGGGTACACGGCTTTGAACCGGTCCCCAAAGGCAAGCCGATTGATCCCGGTGGACGGCGAGATCACCGTTGCACCCACTTCGCGCCAGAATCCGGGTTCGCCGCCGTCTCCCTCGAGCACCAGGCTCGCCATCCGGAAGAGCGCCTCACCGAAGAAGCTCCCGCCAATGCCGCTGGCGATCTGGTCGTTGATGGATGGGTGCCCGGTCTCCCCGCCCGTTTCCCAGAGGAAGCTGCCCACGTTGGTGTAGAGGAGCGACTCCCAGTAGTTGAGGCCGGCCGATCGTGCGAATCCATGGTACATGGAGCCCTGATAGGGATGCAGGAACTGGTTCACGTTGAAGGCGTCCGTGTCGACCCCCCAGGGCCCGTGAACGGCGTGGTCCCAGAAGGTTGACAGGTTCGTGTTGTAGGTCTTTTGCCCGTCCGGCTCCACGGAGTTCGAATAGGCGAGCCGGTCGTACCCGTTGAGGAGAAGGAGGAAGGCCGGTATTTCCAGGGCCGGGATGAGGTAGCTCTTACCGGCCCCCGTCTCCCAGGACAGGACCGGGGCCTTCTCCGGGGGCTTTTCCTCCAGCCGCGCCTTCGCGGCCATGGCGAAAAGTTCGGTCCGGACCGGGGTCCTGCCGGAACGCTCGATCCCATCAGGGACCGCCACCGTGTCATATCCCGGGTTTGCCGCCAGGAACGGGTGAATCCCGGTGTCTCCCTGGGCAAAGGCCCCGCTGCTGACGGCGGTCGCGGCGGCCACAAGGAGCGCCATCAGAATCCCCTTGGCTGTCATTCTTGCATACTGCATGGCTTCTCCCTTCTATGATGTACCATCCCTTGAAGACGGCGACCCGGAAACGACGATTGCATACGGAACTTCATGAAGGTCCGTATGCAATCAATCGAGTTGAACGAAGCCACGCGTCATGGCCTGCGGAGGATTATTACTCCGGCAATATCATGTGTCATCGCGGTCATTCCGGCGAACGCCGAAATCCAGACGTCGTCCCAGCGAAGGCCGGGAACCGGTAACTGCCTGGATGCCGGATCAAGTCCGGCATGACGTTCAACCTGTTCAATTGCCGGAGTAACGGGGCAGCTTCGATTCAGCAATCTCACGGAAGGACAGGGATCAGCTATTTCACGATCAGATTGTTCTTTAATGATTTTACACCTTTGACGGTCCTTACGATTTCACTCGCCTTGTCGACGGCCTGCTTGGAATTGACGAAGCCGCTCAGTTGAACGGTGCCCTTGTACGTTTCGACACTGATCTGAAATG
>CALMGO010000179.1 GCA_937863625.1 uncultured bacterium | reverse complement strand
CGGCGTCCACGGTCTTGGCGATTCTCCTGCCGTCGGCATCATAAGCATACGCGGCAGTCGAGCCGCCGGACTTCGCGTACGCCGTCATCCGCCCCTCGCAGTTGTATTCGTAAGACTGCACCGTTGTCCCGTCATCCGCTTTGGTCAAAGCCCCATTGGCATCATAGGCGTAGGTCGTTGTCACGCCTCCAGTCGTCTCGGACGTCAACTGGTCTCCACCATTATATACGTAGACCGTATCCGTTCCGCCCAATGTTTTCTTCGTCCGGTTGCCGCTGCGGTCATGATAAATGGTATCTGTCCCTCGCGGTTCTGAATGAAAGGCACTCAGCCTTCGGGAACGTCCGTTATCACGAGCGTATCCAAGTCAATGTATCCCATGGGGCCAGCATTGCAGAAACTACTGAACCCGGGTGGGCCGTCTCCACCCGTCGCCGTGACATTGAACGTCAAAGAAGGCCGTGTAACAGTCTCAAGTTCTAACGTCATATACATCACCACACACGAATCTTCGGCCTTGATCAAATCCCATTCAACGGCCAACTCCCATAGAACATTGCCGAAGAATAGTCCCGCCATAGTACCGCCTTCGAGATCAGTCTTTGTCAGCGGATCACGGATACGGCCCAGGTTGGCGGCTCTCTTTCCCAACTCCTTCTCGGATAGCGGCTTCCTAGGCCATACCTCCGCCCAGAGACGGGCGCTACTTCCTTCGAAAAAGATAGGTGCAATCGGGCCAGCATCATTGTCGGTCACATCGACATCAAGAGTGCGCTCGTCGATTGTCCCGTATGCAATAATCGTCTCAGCGTTGAGATGACCTCTGGCAATCTTGAAGACCCATTTCGGGTAATGCGTCTTCACCATGACTATGCGCACAGCATCCTTGCGCCATAGCCCGGCACCGCCGTCCCAGTGCTCGACGACAGCGTCCACCGCCTTTGTGCTTACGCTCCGGGAAACCATGTGATAGCCCAATGCCAGAAGAAGCACAGTCAGAGCGATAAGCACGCATGCCCATAAGAGGGCTTTGCGTCTGCCTTTCGTCTTCATATTCTGTCTCCCTCCTCATCCAGAAGCGCCCCACATGAGTCACGCTTGTGTTACGGAAACGAAGGTCCGCCTAGTTTCGGATACGGAGTGAGGTAAGCACTCTTTCTGATTGTGTCACACTGCGCAGCAGTCAACGTGCTGCTTGTGCGTTTCCAATGCATCAGATTTCCCTTGCCAAACAAACCGCGTAAGTCACCTCTAATCCCAAGCGTATGCACGATCTCATGAGCAAACGTGTCTGCCTTGCGATTGTCGGCCACCGCAATCTGCGGTATGCCGTTTACGAAGAAGGGTGCGCCCACGGGGCTCCCTTTCGGAGACGTCTTCTCGAACCGCTGCACAAGGAAGGTGTTTATGCCACCCGTCGCTCCAGCGTATTTGTACATCCTCTTCGGTTCGGTTGAGAAAACATTCAGCCATACGTCCGCTGGATCCTCAACATTGTCATTATTGCCAAGAGCCTTCCTCGTGTTAACTCGATCCACTGTCAGTGAGCTACCGCTCTTATGTACCTGAATGCAGCACTGACTAAGGATATCGTTTGCATTAGCGTAATCTTGGCCGATCCCCGGGTTATTCACGCCGTCCATCACATAGTCCTGCTTGACCAGGAGACGAAGCCATCCGTCGGAACCATCCTTCTCATCAGCACAGCACTTGTACTTCCCTTTTCCCTTCATGCGTAGCAGACCATAGGGATCGACGGAACGAACTGGCTCGTTCCTCACGTAGACATACAGATTCGCTCCGTCTCTCGCCGGGTCTCTCCCGCCAAACCGCCCCCCGCCGTCATAATACCTTGCCCTGTAGTAGTACTGGCCAGACTCGTCGTCCCATTCTCTTGCTGTGTAGGTGTAGCGATTCGTAACATTTTCGGTCCAACTTCCAAGCTCCTTGCCGAAGGCGTAGTAGTCGTAGGTGTTGGCGGTGTCCTCATCAGACTCCACAACGTTGCGGATGCTGCCGAGGCCGTCCTTCATGTAGTAATACGTCGAAGCTGAGCGGGTCACGCTTATGTTCCCATCAAGTGAAGGCGTCAGGTACGTCGCAATAAGCGTATCATCTGCGCCTTCGACACGCTCAGACCAGGCGTCGTAGTCCGCTATGGCGTCACTGCCATCGTAGAAGAACTTAGTCGTTGCGGCGTCCACGGTCTTGGCGATTCTCCTGCCGTCTGCGTCATAAGCATACGCGGCAGTCGAGCCGCCGGACTTCGCGTACGCCGTCATCCGCCCCTCGCAGTTGTATTCGTAAGACTGCACCGTTG
>CALMGO010000178.1 GCA_937863625.1 uncultured bacterium | reverse complement strand
ATCATCTGTTTATCAGGTCTGCGCTCCGCTGATAGTGTCTTTCGCATGACTCACCACAATATATGGTGTTCTTGTGTCAATCATTCACCCTACGCCCGACGTACACGCACCTTGCCCGAAACACGCAGCCCCCGCACTCCGGCCTTCTCTTGTGGCAGCGCTCTTTGCCGAAACGGATGAGATTGAGGTGGAAACTGAGCGCCTTGCCGGGAGCGACGAGTTTCTTCATCTCTTCATAGCACTCGTCGCGGCTCACCCCCTCGCGCACAAAGCCCAGTCTCTGCGATATCCTGTGGACGTGCGTATCGACCGGGAAGACATCCCTCCCCATCGCAAAAAGAAGCACCACCGCCGCCGTCTTCTTGCCCACCCCGTCAAGTGACGCGAGATACTCCATTGCCTCGTCGTCGGACGCCTCTCTCAAGAATTCCAGGTCATACCCGCCGCTTGTTTTCTTCACCTGTGCAAGGATGTCCTTTATCCGCCTCGACCGCGTCGGCGCGAGCCCCGCCACGCGGATGGCCGCCTCGATGCTGTGCGCCTTCGCGCGTGCAACGCCCTGCCATGTCGGGTAGAGTTTCTTTAGCGTTTCCCACGCGCGACCGGAGTTGACGTCTGTGGTGTTTTGTGAGAGTACGCACCCTATGAGACTGTCGAGGATGTCTTCGTCCGCGCCGCGTTCCTCGTGCCCGTAGAGTTTCTCAAGCGCCGCAGCCGCCGAGGCCACTCGCCTCCTGAGAGACGCGTCGCCCGCCACTGCTACACCAGCCCCGAGAGTTTGCGAAGCCCCCATTCAACCGACAAAAGTCCCACGATGAGCAGTATGTATATCCACGTGGACCAGAGTTCCGTCCGCTCAAGCCGCGAGTACTCCGTCAGCCGCGCAACTTTCTGTATCCGCGTCAGGACCTCGCGCGCATCGTCCGCCGGCGCAAACGAACCGCCCGTCGTGCGCGCGAGAGCCTCCAGCAGCGCATGCCTCGCCACCAGCACCGAAAATTCCGCATCGACCGCGGACGCCACAAATGCCGTCGACGCCTCCGCCGCGACCGCCCCCGACCGCACCGCCGTCACCTTTACGTTATAGTCTCCCGCCGCCGCCGGGCGCACGGTGCCCCTGTACGAACCCTCCTCCAGCCGCAGCGTCTGACGTATGTCAGTGTCGGGCCCTTTAATCTCCGCCGTTACCGACGCGTCGTTAAGGTTTGAGAGTTCTTCGTTTAGGACCTTCGCCTCGATGACAAGCGGCTCTCCTGCGTCGACACGGTGAGACGAAAGCGACAGTTGCATCGTCACGCCGCCGCGTTCCTCCCGCCGCGCCAGCCAGAATACCAACTGCCGCCAGAATTTCTTATGGAGCTCCGCCGCCTCGTCCCGCTCTTTCGTCCCCGATAGCCCCGCGCCCGTCGCCCACTGCCACGTCCCCTCGCCCGTCATCGCCGCCGTGCGCCCCTTACCGTAGTCCTCCACCGCCAGAAGGGCTAGCGGCTTTCGCGTCGAGTCCGCGCTGAAATCGCCCGTCTCGCCGTCGAGCGCCACCGGAAGCCCTTCCAAAAGCACCGACGCACCCGCCCGCGGTTCTCCGGTCGCATTTGCCGCCAATAGCGGCGCCACCTTCTCCCACACGCCGAATGACTCGTCCGCCCCCAGCGACACAAGACTCGAATACGGCCCCTCCGGCCTCGCGCTTGCCCTGTACAGTCCCTCGCTCCACTTGTCCCCGCCGCTTATCTCAAACGGCACGCACTCCGCCAGCGCCGTTGCGCCGTAACCTCCCGCCCCGAGCGCCTGTGCCCCTCCCATAAACAGTACGCCCCTGCCGTCCCGCACGACACGTTCGCTTATCTTCTCCGCGCTTCCCGCCGCCAGCGCCGCCGCCGGCACGTCGCCTATCACGTGTACGTCCCAGTCATCGTCTATCATCGCCGCCAGTTTGCCCGCAGTCTCCTGA
>CALMGO010000177.1 GCA_937863625.1 uncultured bacterium | reverse complement strand
TATCTCATGGTCGGCCAGGGGGCGAGAAAAGACGAACTTGAGGCAGAGGCGGCAAGGCAAGGTCTTGCGAACGTCATCTTTGCCGGCGAGGTGGCGCGGGAGAAGGTGGTGCAGTTTGTGCTGGCGTCGGATGCGGTGCTTGTCCATTTGAAGAAGACCGAGCTTTTCGAGCACGTCATACCGTCGAAGATATTTGAGATCATGGCGTGCGGGCGTCCCATCATCATGGGCGTCGGCGGCGAGGCGGGGAGGCTTGTGGCCGAAGCGCAGGCTGGCGTGGTCATGGAGCCGGAGAACGCCGAGGAGTTCGTGGGGGCTATAGAGGCGCTTCGATCCGACGCCGCACTTGGAGGGAGGTTATCTAAGTCGGGCAGGGCGTTTGTCGAGGCGCACTTTGACCGCGAGGCTCTGGCGGAGAAGTATCTCTCGATACTGTCGCGCGTCGTTTAGGCCGCGCGCTCAGCGGCGCGGAATTGCAACTCCTTTACCCACGAATAGAGCACCGGCACCACCAGCATGGTCATCGCCTCAAACGCCATGCCGCCGAAGCTCGGTATCGCCATCGGCACCATGATGTCGCTTCCGCGCCCGGCCGAGGTCAAAACGGGCAGCAGCGCGAGCACCGTCGTGGCGGTCGTCATCAGACAGGGCCTGACCCGCTTCATCCCGGCGGTAATCGTCATATCGCGGATATCGTCGATGCTTTTCGGACGACTGCTGCGGAATGTCTGTTCGAGGTACGTGGCCATGATAAGCCCGTCGTCGGTGGCTATGCCGAAGAGCGCGAGAAATCCGACCCAGACGGCGACGCTCAGGTTTATCGTATGCATGTGAAAAAGATCGCGCAGGTTGTAGCCAAGGATGCTCACATCGAGAAACCACCCCTGGCCGTACAGATACAGCATTACAAATCCGCCGCTGGCCGCGACGAAGACACCCGTGAATACCAGTGACGTCGTTACCACCGAGCGGAACTGAAAGTAGATCAGGATAAAGATGGCAAAGAGCGCCACCGGCAAAATGACGCGAAGCGTCGCAGTCGCGTGAAGTTGGTTCTCGTACGTGCCGGCAAACGCGTAACTGACACCCGGGGGCAGCACGAGTGTCCCGTCGGCCAGCGCAGCCGCCAGGCGCGCCTTGCAGTCTTCAACGACGTCGACCTCGGCTGCCTCTGCCTTTTTGTCAAATAGAACGTACCCGACAAGAAACGTGTTCTCGCCCTTTATCATCTCCGGTCCGCGGGCGTACTCGATAGAGGCCAGTTGTCCAAGCGGAACCTGCACGTCGGGTGATGCGGTCACGAGGACCTTGGGGAGCGCGTCGATACTGTCGCGCAGTTCCCGTTGGTAACGGATGCGCACCGAAAACCGCCGCCGCCCCTCTACGGTCGTCGTCACGGGCATGCCGCCGAGGGCGATTTCGAGGGCCCTCTGGAAATCCTCCAGCTTGATGTCGTAGCGTTCGAGTGCCTGTCGGTCGGGGCGTATTTCGATATACGGCTTGGCGACGATCCTGTCGGCAAAGACGGTCGAAGGCTCAATACTGGGGACTTCCTTGAGGAACGCCTCTATCTCGATGCCGACCTTTTCAATCTCTTCGAGGCTCGACCCAAAAACCTTGAGGCCCAGCGGGGCGCGCATGCCCGTCTGGAGCATGATGATGCGCGTGATGATGGGTTGGAGTTTTGGAGCGGAGGTGGACTGAGGTACCTGGGCGACGCGGATGATTTCCTTCCAGATATCATCCGGCGTCTTTATCTCGTCGCGCCACTGGCGAAGCGGCTTGCCGTGAGGGTCCTCGATGAGGCCGCCGTTTTCGTCAACGGCAAACTTTTCCTTAGCGTCGTCCCATTTGAAAGCAAGAGGGCGCCCCCATTCGTCGACGGCATATTCACTCTTGTAGTTGATGACGGTCTCGACCATAGAGAGGGGCGCAGGGTCGAGAGCGCTGTCGACGCGGCCGATCTTGCCGACGACGGAGTCGACCTCGGGGATGCCCCTTATGGCCTCGTCCTGAATCGATAGCATGTCGGTCGCCGCAAAGATGGATGCGTGGGCCATGGTCGTGGGCATATAGAGAAATGCGCCTTCGTCAAGCGAAGGCATGAATTCCTTCCCCATGCCGGGGAAGGCATTGTGTCCGGCGACGTAGAAATTTGAAGAGCGGACGCGCTCCGGCGATATGCCGATCTTGCCGGCCGCTGCGGGCACCCCCCCGAGCACGTTATCCCAGCCCAGCCACGCGAGCAACCCAACGGCGACGACTGCGCTGGGTATCGACAGAAAGAGAAGTTTGTGCCTGAGACACCACGCGAGGATATGGCGGTAGAATGCGTAGAAGAGGAGAAAGAACGCCATCGTCGACCCGACAAGAAGCACGACGAAGATAAGGTTCTTGAAGGTGCCGGCGGCAAGCCCGAGTGGCATCCAGTAGACCGCAAGCAGCACCGCGACAAAGACAAGCACGGCAATGTTGGCGGCGTAGGAGGCGATGCTGCGGACGCGAACCGGCAGACGGGGGCTTATGAGAAAGTAACCGCCTGTGAGCGCCAGCGCTCCCCCGGCCAGGCGATAGTGCCAGATGGCCAGCGCGACACCTGCCGCGGTGACGAGAGCATAGAAAGCGCGCCTTGTGAAGCGGGATTTCAATCCGCCGCAGAAAAACATATAGGCGGCCGGCGGGATGATGGTCAAAGCGATGACAATCGACGCGCCGAGGGCAAAGGTCTTCGTAAAGGCGAGGGGGCGAAAAAGCTTTCCCTCGGGACCGGTCATGAAAAAGACCGGCATGAAGCCCACAACGGTGGTCGCGACCGCGGTCAGAACGGCGGAGCCGACCTCGCTTGCGGCGCGGTGCACGACGGTGAGCCGCGGCATGCTCTCCGGCGCTTCGCCGAGATGCCGGACGATGTTCTCGGTGATGACTATGCCCATATCGACTATGGTGCCGATGGCAATCGCGATGCCGCTTAAGGCGACAATATTGGCGTCTACGCCGAATTGCTTCATCGCGATGAAACACAAAAGCACTGCAAGCGGCATCATGCTGGAGATGAGCATGCTGCCGCCGAGCCGCATCGTCATGATGATGACGACTATCGCCGTGATGAGGATTTCCTGGCTGATGGCGGTCTTCAGCGTGCCGAGTGTTTCGCGGATGAGACCCGTCCTGTCGTAAAACGGGACGATCGTCACCTGGGAGATATCAGCCCATTCGGGCCAGTCGCCGCGGGGAGTGCCTTTGAGATGCGCCAGCCACGACTCCTGATTGAGACTGTAGGAGACAAAGGCGTCAAACCCGTGTGCGCGCCCGAACTCCTCGACCTCCGCGCGCGTAATGCGCGAGTAGTCAACGACCACCTT
>CALMGO010000176.1 GCA_937863625.1 uncultured bacterium | reverse complement strand
GTTGGAAATGAAAAAGTCCCTGTCAAACCCGTGATTTATGACGGTGCATTTTTTGGCGTCAACCGCGCCCCAAGAGAGAAGCATGTCGCGCATCGCCTCAGTCGGGGTCACGACTATCTCGCTTGACGCGCAGGAAAGTTCCACCATTTTGCGCCGCGCCGAGACTTTAGCCGTAGCGAGCCGCCCCTCGACGTCCGCCACATGCTTGTAGTAGTCGTGCGAGAAATATACGGGGTTGCGGACACTTGTCACCTGCGGGACGCCCGGCATCAAGACGCCGAAATTGGCGGTGGAAAAAAGGCAGTCCGCGCCGGAGCGCTTCAGGAAGCGTCTCAGTTCCCACTGGTCGAAGAGGAGTCTCTTTACCGCGCCGCCTTCGGCCCGTGCGGAGAATTCCGCCTTGATATTCTGCGGCATGTCGGCAAAGAGAGGCTGAAGCGCGCTTTGGACAAAGACGACGAATTCGTCTGTGGACTTCATCCGAGCAAGTGTCGGCAGGAAATTTCTGAGGTACGCGATTGCGCCGCCCATCTTCGCGCTGACAGCATTCATCACGACCTTCATGACGCGTCTCCAGTCTCATACACTACGCGGTAGAGCACGACCGGTTCTTCGCGCTGAGCTGCGAGCGGATTTCGCGTTCCGCGCAGTCCTGTCGCCTCGCGGACCTTCTCCAGGTGTCCCGATTGTTCGAACTCCGCCAGCGTGAGCCCCGATGAGTCAGGACGCCACTTTTGCACGAGCCAGGAGGCCGCGAAGATGTGCGTCACACCCAGTTCGCGAAGTCTCCCAAGTGCCTCGTCGGTCGTACTCATATCGTCCAGCGCGAAAAACGCGCGTGAGTCCGTATGCGTGTACCGGCTGTCAAGCCCGAGTCTCAGCGCGCGCCGGGGGCAGTAGTAGAGGTCGTTGGTGGCCTGCACGAGAACCGCCGCGTCGGCGGGGAGGTTTTCACCCATCCAGACATACTCCGCGTAAAAGTCCGTCGACCGTGAGAGAAAATCATCGCGCCCCGTAATACCCGCCGCAGCCTTGGCAAACGGCAGAGAATACACCGCCGATACTGCCAGCCCCGAGAGCACTGCAAAGAGAATCACAGCCCTCGCGATTTGCCGCGCTGCCAGAGAGACCTTTGAAAGAAAAACCGTGCCCGCGCCCGCATATACGGCCATGACCGGTATGATGGAGAGGAAATACCTGCTTCGCGGCCGCGGGCTCGTCCAGTAGATAAGCACAAACGCCGCCGCCGAGTACAAGGCAAGCTGAAGGAAGAGTTTCCTTCGACTTCTGAGCAGAAACGCGACCGGCAGAAAGACAAGCAGCGCCGGACCGACCGCCTCGCTTATCCCGCCGGACACCGTCTCCGCGTCGGTCGTGACCCGCCACGGTGACAGGGCCATGTTGACGGCGGACTTGCGGAGCGTATCGCGGCGCGGGTCGTTTAGCCCCGGGTCTTCCCACGCCGGCGCATCCCACCCGGCGGTGTGGAAGACCGACCTCATCGTCGGAAAGACGGGATTGCCGGTCCATGCGTAATTCCTGATGTAGAACGGCGACGCAAGAACGAGTGCGACAACTCCCGCAGTGATGACCGACGTCACCGAGCGCGCGCGGTCCCTTGAAGAGAAAACCGCCCATATCATGGCCGTCGCCATGACGGCCGCCATCGTCACGAGGCCGTTGTATTTCGCCCCAGCCGAAAACGCCGCCAGAGCCGCGGCGGTCACTATCAACGACCGCGCCGGCGAGCGCATGAACTCAACGAGAAAGATAAGCGCCCCGAAAGCGTAGAGAGTGAAGAACATATCCACCATGGGCGCCATGATAAGATGTGTCATCATCGGCATCGTCACGAGCACCGCCGCAGCGATGTAGGCCGCTTCTTTGCCGACGCGCC
This sequence comes from uncultured bacterium, assembly GCA_937863625.1. GTDB lineage: Bacteria > Planctomycetota > DG-23 > SLPQ01 > SLPQ01 > CALMGO01. The sequence goes on along the minus strand of CALMGO010000176.1, from coordinate 310 downwards.
TTCTCGCGAACTCCCATACCCACATGAGAACGATAACGCCTGCAAGGAAGTGTAGCACCGCCGGCGCCCTGTCTCCCTGCGACGCGAGCATCGCCACTGTGTAGATAAGATGCGGCCCCATGGCCATAGCGCTGTCCCAGTTGTCCGCAAAGTAGCTCATGTGGTGCGTTGAGGCATACTCGCGTGGGACGAGTAGATGAAGCGTCAGGGCGTCCGTCTCCGTCGGCGGCGCAAAGGCGGACACGAGGTCAAGCGCAAGCGTTAGCGCTATGACGACGCTGAGCGTCCACTGCACGGCCCCCCGCGGAGC
>CALMGO010000175.1 GCA_937863625.1 uncultured bacterium | reverse complement strand
GCTGGCCGATCTCGGAGGAGGCGGTGTCAAAGAGTGCGGTGGCAAAGCCGGCGGCCAGCACGACAAGCATGGCGGAGGCATCGGGATGGCCGGCGTGATACAAAAAATGGTAGGCGACTGCGGCGCCAGCGCCGGTGCCGCAGTTGGCGAAGGCGTGTTTTGCCCCGCGGCGGCCTTTGTCCTCCTGCGCCACGCCGAGTGCGGCCTTGCGGCGGTAACCGAGTCTGGTGGCAGCGGAGCCGAGGACAAAGAAGAGAAAGAGCACTCCGAAAGAACCCCATCCTCCGAAGTAAAGTATGAGAAACCCGACGATGAAACCCCCAACCACGCCGGAGAGACTGACGGCCCCGGCTGCAAGCGACGCGACGGCAATGGCGGCATTGACGAGAATAGCGATGATTAGAAACTTCGAGTCCAAATCCCGTTCCTTTCGCGTTACCTGATCTTTCCCTCATCGATGGCCATCTTTATCCAGTCGATTGTCTGGGCCAATCCTGAACGCAGAGGCGTGATGCGATAGTCGAGTTCGGCGACGGCCTTCTGGCTGGAGTAAACCCAGTGGTGCTTGTAGATCTCGACGACCTGGCGCGTAAGCGCGGGCTCGCGGCGCAGGACGGAGGATTTGACCTCGTCGGCAAAGGCTGCGACCTTCGCGAGCCAGTAAGGTATATGGAGGCGTGGAGCGCGCTTTCGGGCGATGTACGCGACGGTCTCAATAAACTCCTGCATGGAGAGGGACTCGCCGCCGAGGATGTATCGCTGTCCGATGAGAGCGTTGGAGAGGGCCTGCACGTGGCCTTCGACAACGTCCTCGATATAGGAGTAGGTCCAGACGAGGTCGCCGGGGCCGAGGATGCCGGGCATGCGTCCGAGGAGGAAATCGGCAATGGCGCGGCTGACAAGATTCCCCGACGTCATGGCTCCGGGGCCGTAGATTACGCACGGGAAAAGGGCGATACCTGGGAGGCCCTTCTGGAGCCAGCGGTCGAACTCGAGAAGGCCGAGATACTTGGTGCGTTCGTAGTCGTTGTGAACATGGTTGGGATCGTGAACTGCCGTTTCGTCGAGGGGCTTGCCGTCGGGCGAGGGACCAATCGCCATGAAACTCGACGTGTAGAGAAAGCGCGGGACTCCGGCATCGATGCAGCGCGCGGCGACATTGGCGAGGCCCTGAACATTTACCCGGTCAAACTCCTGCGGGTCGGCGGCGCGGGTCTTGACGAGGGCGGCGGCATGAATGAAGGCATCGAAGGTTCCCAGATCGATTTCAACCGAATCGAAATCAGTGACGTCGCCGTAGACGACTCCTGCGCCCATGGCGGCAAGCGGCTGTCCCTTAGCCGGAGTGCGGGCAAGCGCGACAACGTTGTGACCGGCTCCGATGAGGTCGTGGACGAGTCGCTGTCCGAAATACCCGGTGCCACCTGTGAGGAATACTTCCATCAGGCGTGACCCTCCATAACGGTCAGCAGGAGCCATGTAAGGAACGAACAGGCAACTGGCACGGTGAGGTTGTCGAGGCCGTTTTTGCCGGCGGCCTCAAGGAGCGTGGCGACCGGAGCGATGACGAGAGAGACGATGACGGCTGACCCAAGCGGGACACCGAAGAGGAGCAGAGTGAGAAAGAGTGCCGCAAGGGAGACGATGAGCATGGCGGCGGAGCCTTCGTAGCTCTTCTTAGCGCCAAGGAACGTGTATGGGTGCTTTCCGCGGGCCTTTCCGTAGATGGCGGCGGCGGCATCACCCAGTGCCATAGAGATGATGCCGGCTGCGGCAGCGACGGGGAAATCAGTGTGAAAGAAAGCCCACAGACAGATTACGAAACTTGCCGGGAAGAAGATGGTGCCGAAATCGTTTTTGTCCGGGCGCTCGATGCCTCGAAGGAGGTTAAACTTCATTGAGAGGGTGTTGGAAACTATCGCAAGGGCGGGGAGCGCCGCGGCCCAATACCATTTTGTGAAGAGAAAGAGTGTTGGAATAATCCAGAGGCCGATGGAAATGTGCACGAGTTTGCGCGTAAACTCCCCGCCATATCCGCGGCGTTTGCGGATGATTTCGCCTGCGGAGACAACAACGCCGCAGTAAACGAGCGAGACTCCGAGAGAGGCGACGTCTCTGGTCAAGGATTCCATCGCGCTTCCTACTGGATATAGCCCAAGGAACGCAGGTTATCGACGAGTTCGGCGTCGACTGAGTAGGCCCCTTCG
>CALMGO010000174.1 GCA_937863625.1 uncultured bacterium | reverse complement strand
TCACCCGCTGCGCCTTACAGTTCATGGCGCGTGTCTTTCTGCGCAGCAAGGAGGTGGTGCCAAGGCATGTACAGGAGGCGGCGTTTATTCTTGCTCGGCACAAACTCGAATGGGTCAGAGACACGAATGATGTTGCCGTGATCATAGCCATGAGATCGTACATGCTAGGGCGGGCAGCCAAGGAGCTGCCTATTGCAGCGTACCAGAACCGATATGAGATAGCCATCAGGCCGTGCCAAATCAAAGATGTTCTGACGCGGCGCACACGCTACGTGGAACGAGCACTGCCGGAGAGCGTCGCGTTCGATGAGAAACGCCTGTTCGGGTCGCGGTCGACTCCTGTTATCGCCAAGAGGCAGACCATCATGAAGATGCTCATGAAGTGGATAGATGTTTTGGGCGACGTGGAGACAAGTCTTGCCATTAGTGATATGGCTAATCACGATATGCGCGAACAATTGCGCATGGTTAAGATGATTCTGAGGAGCCCAAACTTCGATTGGCTGCGTTTGATGGATGCTGTCGATAACGCGCCGCATCGGCAGATATCGCACGACAAGCTACTCGACATGCTTCTCCGGGGAACAAACGTGCTTTACAGTACAGAGAAACCAACATTTTTCCTCAACGTGTTTAATGCAGATGGACACCAGCACTTCGCAAATACATTGAATCAGATGTACATCCTGAAAATAATGAAGGTACTGGGCCAGGAGTATGTTGAGAACCTCCAATCGTATCTATCTGAACTGGGGCATCCGCCTTCATGGACATGGTCAAGCATTGAGAAGATGCTGGAGCGAAACATTCTTACTTCCATGGAGGGGCAATACTTGGGGCTTGACAGGGTTCGGAAAGTATATTTCAGGTTCGATGATGCTCCAATGGCACGCTTGCACGTGGACACCTTACCTTACAGGCTCTATTACATGCAGGCTGTCGCTTATCAGACTCCTATGTTATCACGCTGGCGGGAGATGATCCCGTTACCAGACGACTTCGGTGAGGAACTCAGGGATGCGACTCTTCGAATGCGAGCCGCAGCTGCTCTCATCGGGCAGGTAAGGCACGATGAGGCATGCCAAGCACGGAAGATTGCAGACAGACGTGAGGCAGCTAAGATTTGGGAGGAGTTCGGGCTAGGTGGTATTGCGGACCGTATGAGAGCAGAAGCTAAGAACCAGATCAATGTGCTGGCCAGTCTAGATGTGTACAAAAACGTTGCGTGGGATAAAGTCCTAAAGGATTTCGATGCATAGGCATGCAGTACGTCATCATCGATAATCAACGACAAACGGCACCATGGCACCCGAGTCCGGTGTGGCAACACACGTAACCGTGAGCGATCTGATAACGTACGATGTCTTTCGCACATCGGAAAGTGCACCACAGCCCCCCAACCGTGCCGGGGCGGGGCTGGTCTTCGGTATTTCGCGATGGCCAGGCGTCGGCGGCGCGGGGGCTATAGTTCGTAGGGCGGCGTACTACCTGCGCCGTCTGCGTCTCAGGAGGCGGCCGTTTCTCGTCTGCGGCTTTTTGGCCTCGTCCTTATGCCTTCTCGGAAGAGGCGAGGGAAACGGGTTATCCGCCACGGTCTCGATACGCTGCCTGAGCAGTTTTTCGATATCGTCGAGCTGGGACCGTTCGTCTATCGTGCAGAATGACCATGCGATACCGCTCTGGCCTGCGCGGCCTGTGCGCCCCGTGCGGTGAACGTACACTTCGCCGCTTCCGGGGAGGTCATAGTTGATGACGTGCGAAATGTCGTCCACGTCGATGCCGCGCGAAGCGATATCCGACGCTACGAGGACGCGGACCTTGCCGTTTCTGAAATCCTCAAGCGCACGTCTGCGCGCCGTCTGCGATTTGTCGGAGTGTATGGCATCCGCGCGCACCCGGCTGTGTTTCAAATCCCTCGCGAGATACTCGGCGGTGCGTTTAGTGCGGGTAAATACGAGCGCGCGGGTCATGCTCTTATCCGACAGGAGATGCTCGAGGAGCGCCGGCTTGTCCTTGCGCTCGACGAGATACACATAGTGTTCAACCATTCCTGAGGCAGGCGACTCCGGTGCTATCCGGATCTCGACCGGGCGGGTCAGCACGGAGTCCGCCAGGTACTGGACGTTGGACGGCATCGTAGCCGAGAAAAGAAGCGTCTGCCTCTCCTTCGGAATAGCCTTTACTATCGTGCGGACGTCATCGATAAAGCCCATGTCGAGCATGCGGTCCGCTTCGTCAATGATAAATACCTCGATGTTCGCCAACTTGACATGCCCCTGTCTCATCAGGTCCATCAGCCGCCCCGGCGTGGCGACGACTATATCGACGCCCCTGCGGAGAGCCTTTTCCTGCGGGACCTGGCTAACGCCGCCGTATACGACGGCGGTGCGCAGCGATGTATACCGCCCGTAGGTCTCAAAACTATCCGATACCTGCTGGGCAAGTTCACGCGTCGGGGTGATAACGAGCGCGCGGATGGGCCTCTTTTTGGCGTCTGGCCGAGTGGCCATGAGTCGCTGCATCGTCGGCAGCGCGAAGGCTGCGGTCTTACCCGTGCCTGTCTGCGCGCAACCGAGCATGTCTCTGCCATCGAGGAGGATCGAGATGGCCTGCCTTTGAATCGGCGTCGGCGTTACATAGCCTTCGCCTTTGAGAGCGTCAAGAAACGGCTTTGCGAGTCCTAAATCCTCAAATCCGCATTCCTGCGCAGTCTGTGTCTGTACGGTCTCTGACATAGAGTGGTTAAACTCCTTCTGGGGGGGAAACAACAGGCAATCCTTCGATGTGCGCGCTGCGTCCGCCTCGCGTGTGCGCGGCGGCTCTGATGCGGGCAAAGTGCCCGCGGTAGAGCATCCGCTGTATTTTCTTCTGTTGGGAAGTATACCCCGCCATACCGCAATTGCAATAACAATCTTGGTTTTGTAAAAATAAGGGTCAATTCCCGGCAATCCTCACGTGAAATTCCCACACGGCGAATCAACGGCACGAGTACTGAATGATAGCCGGATGGCGCGCTGCCGAAGCAGCGTCCAATTCCCCCAAGGTGTGCAGGTATTATATAAGACGTCAGGCAGGCGGAAGGGCTGACAAAGAAAGGTGTTAGGCCACGGTACGCACGTCGAACGGGGAGCGGCGCAGATAGATCTATATCCGAAAATCACGCTTGCGGGTTTTGTTGACCCCTTCTACCTCGATTCGTACAATAGGGGAAAGCCCGGTGCGGCGGTGTAGGGGCTGCTGTGTTTGTGGCTGAGTTATCTCAGTTTCCGGTTTGCCAAGCCCTTTTCCCAGTGGGCCGGATGAAATCAGGCGAGTTGGCGGCTGCTTTTGAGACCACGTGGGAAGGGGAACAGGAGGCTGCAACGTCTGAGACGGGCACACAGAGGCTGAGGTTCAGGATGGTGGCGCCGGCGTTTCCGGCGTTCAATGTTTACTCAGGCATCGCGCGGTACACTACTGCGCTTGGTCCTCTAAGCGTCGCGACGTCCGTGAGCCACATGGACGGGTGGAATGTCGAGGTAATCGACGAGAACAACTACCGCAAGTTCGGCCCGAAGGACAGCACCGGGCGGCCGGACCACGCCACACTCCAGGCCATCAGGAGCGCCGATGTATTGGGGCTTTACGGCGGCCTCAGCAGCACGATACCGAGGCTCTACGAACTGGCGCGCTTCTACAAGAAGCAGGGAGTCACGACCATCGCCGGCGGCCAGCATTTCGCCGGGGAAAACATAGACGACGCGCTTGCAAACGGGGTCGACTTCGTCGTGGTGGGGGAGGGCGAGGAGACCATTTGCGAACTGCTCGCGGCAATTCAGGAAAAGCGCAATCCCGACGACATCGCCGGCATCGCGTTCATGCGCGGCGGGCAGGTCATCCGGACGGCCGAGCGTCCTCCCATTACGAACTTCGACAATCTGCCCCTTCCCGATTTTGATCTCATCCGCTACGCAAGTATGCGGATGTACCCCATCAACTGGGTTCGCGGCTGCGGTATGGACTGTGAATTCTGCACGGTAAAGGGGCGGCCCAGACCCGCGTCAGTGGGTCGGATCGTCGAGCAGATTGCCTCGCTCGTGGAAACGCGCAACGCCCGGCAGTTTTTCATAGTGGACGATTTGTTCGGCCAGCGAAGGACAGATGCTCTGCAGCTCTGCCGCATGCTGGCGGACTATCAGACGGCCATAGACATGAAGCTCGACATCACTGTGCAGATCAGGCTCGACCTGGCAAGAGACGCGGAGCTGCTTCAGGCGATGCGCCTGGCCGGAGTGACCACGGTCTGCATAGGCTTTGAGTCGCCGATCCCCGAGGACCTGGCGTCCATGAACAAGAAGACTAAGCCCGATGACATGCTCGCGCTGACGAGGCTCTACCACCAGGCGGGGTTCCTGGTGCACGGGATGTTTATCTTCGGGTATCCGGCTCGCGAAGGCGCGGGCGAGCCGCTGCCTGCGAAGGAGCAGGTGAGGCATTTCAGACAGTTCATCAGAAAGGGCCGGCTGGACACAATCCAGGTGCTGCTGCCCGTTCCTCTGCCGGGCACGGAACTAACCAGGCGGCTCACAGAGCAAAATCGCATATTCCCCAGGGACGTCGTCGGATGGGAATACTACGATGGCAATTTTCCGCTCTTTGAGCCGGACGCGCCGCTCACGGCCAAGGAAATGCACGCCGCCATACGAAGGATCATGGGGCGTTTCTACCGGTTCAGATACATGTTCGTCGTTGCGCTCAATATCCTGATATTTCCTGCGATGGTTGTGCCGGTCTTCAACCTCGGCGGCGGCTGGCACAGATGGTATCGCTCATGGCGAAACTCCCTCAAGCGTTTCGGCGGCTGGATTATCATCAAGCGCTGGGACGCCGCCTTCAAGCGGGGCACATTCACACAGAAGCTGGCCGAGGCCGGAGAAAGACTGCGTGGCGCGGCAAGCGTGCGTCCGCATTTGTCGTCTTCGTCCGGGGCAGATAGACGCGACTGACGAGAGAGCGTCAGTTACCGTCTGCACACCGACCGAACGACAACACCGGAGTCAGGATGTTTTCCGGTACCCCTGCCGGCAAAGTCCCACGCATGGGTTGATTTCCCCACGCCTTTAGTTGGTCGCCGCGACCGGCGACGTTGAGAATCGCGCATTATCATCTTTTAGTCGCGAGCCCGAATGGAAATTTCCCGTGCCATTATCCGGGCGTCTCATTATATTCTGAAGGCTAAGACGCAATGATAGCGTGGCGAATGCTCACCGTCGGCGATAGTCGGCGATGATAATGGAATGCGAGACTCCCGACTTGAAAGGCGGTCACCATGTCCAAACAGCCGTTCATCAAGACTCGCGAAGTTATCCTGTCCGACCCCTATGACCCTTACGTGGTCAACACCCGCGCCATACAGCGAAGGTACGTCTATCAACTCTGGCCGCTCAAGCGCATATTTCGCTATATCGACATGCTGGCGGAGTTCGGCTTCAATAGCGTTATGCTGATGGACG
>CALMGO010000173.1 GCA_937863625.1 uncultured bacterium | reverse complement strand
AGAAGCACCATCCTCCACGACAGCACTTTCTGCGTAGCGCAATACGCCTGCGCTACGCTCTCCCCCGCAAAAAGCCTCTCCATAAACTCGTCCGGCGCCGGGAATGCTTCCAGGTACGGTTCCTGCGTCGGCCCCATCGTCACCGCCGCGCCCCTTGCGATGAGGTTCCTGCACCAGTAGGGGCCCTCCCTGAGCGAGTTGCACTCTCCGCTTGCCACGTGCACCGCTATCGCCCCGGGCACAAATTCAAAACTATCCACGTACTTCGCCAGGCTGTACCAGCCCCAGTAGACCGCCGCGCCCGGGCACTCGCCCTCGCCGAAAAGTTCCTCCCGGTTGTCAACTACCGTTGCAAAGCCTTCCAATCTCAAAAGACGCGCCGCCGACCTTATCTGCTCGTCCATCCGGCTGTACGCGTCGTCTCCCGTAAGCCCCCTCGCATCAAAATACGCTATACCGTCAAGCCCCTTCTCCTCCGCCTCGATCGCCCCGTCTATCATCCTCCTGACATCTTCCGGGTTCGAAGCGTCCAGCCGCGATACCGCATAGTAACCTCGCGGCCATTCCAGTTCGCTGACAAAGGGGCTGTCCACCCACCCTTCGAGTTTGTGCTCGATGCCGCAGACGGCCAGTTCTGAATCCACTGCGCCCGCCCGCGAAGACATTTCTTTTACCTGCGCTTCGAGCTGCTCGACTTTCTGCCCAAGAACAAGCAAATCACCCTGAAACGTTCCACTATTTATACCCTCAATCTGGTGTTTCAGAATGGAAATTTCATTTTGAATCGGCCCTGGGTCCCATATGCTCAGTGGAACACCGTAAACTGTCAGTATACACCGCACCCGCCGGCCTTGACCCTCTATCTTCTTTACAAAGTCGAGTACCGGCCCCGATATTTTCACAGTGAAACACTCTCTGTCAATATCCTCGTCTGACTTAACATCAAGCAGTAAAAGGTTTTCCGACGGGATTTCGCGTTTTTGCATGTAGTGCCGGGCGATTTCCACTGAAGCGTCAACTTGGCGGTTTGCCACGACAATTACGTCTTTGGGAGTGATTTCGCGGTCTCTGGCGGCTTCATTGGCCGCTTCGCCGCTTGCGCCGGACAGCGTGAGAAAATAAAATAGAATGGCGAGTATCCCGGTTGCGCTGGTGTGCAGTTTCATGGGTTCCTCCGGGTGTGGTTGCCCCTGTCAAACTGCCCGAATCATCGACGATAGCCGCTTTTTGACGTGTGTCAAGTTGAATCACCCGTTTGACTTGACCCACCCCTGTCATGTGCTATATTCCAGTAGAGCGAGAGTTCGTTTTGAAAAGTCACCAGACAGGGGCGCGCTCCTTGAGAAGGGATAGATATTAGATGGCCAGGGGCATTTTAGTCAGTTTTGCGGGGTATCCGTACACGCCCAGCAGTCTCATGCCGGACAACGGTCTTGCAAGTCTCGCCGGGAGCCTTCTGGCTGCCGGACACCGCGTCAAGGTCCTCGATTACGGCGTTATCGACACCATCGGCAGTCTCGTTTCGGACAGCGTACATAACCGCCTCGAATCCGTCTACGCCTCCGCGACTAATGGCGGCATGTCTGCCGCTGCCATGATAAACCTTTTCCGCGCGTCCATCGCCCAGTCCCGCACGCTCAAGAAGACGCTCCGCGCCGTTGCCGACGACATATCACGCGAGATCGAGGCCGAGCCGACGGATTTCGTCGGGTTCAAACTCTGGAACGGAGACGGTTTCTCTTCGTCCGTCCGTATCGCAAAGGCCATCCGCAAGCGCCACCCAGAAGTCAAACTCATCGGCGGCGGCGCGCAGGTGGACTGGTTTGAGGAGATGATCTTCGACTATACCGACGTGTTTGACATCCTCGCCCGCGGCGAAGGCGAGCACACAATCGTCTCTCTGGCCGAGTGGGCCGAGGGCGCCCGCGTCATAAACGATATTCCAAATACTCTGTATATCGGCCCGTCAGGCGCCCTCATCAAGGCGCCCCTTATGCCCGTCGATGATATCGACGCCCTCGCGCTGCCTACCTATGACTCCGAGACCTACCCCTCCATGGCGGGCAACCGCCACATGAAGATGATCACCATCGATGAGAGCCGCGGCTGCCCCAACGCGTGTAACTTCTGCATCCACCCGCGCAAGAGCAGCGGCAACTGGCGCATAAAGAGTCCCGAGCGGCTCATAGCCGAGATGAAGAAGATCATGGCCGAGACCGGCGCGACGTCGTTTATCTACGCCGGGAGCAATACGCCCTCCAAGGCCGCCGTCGCCAACGCCCGCGCCATCATCGATGCCGGGCTCAAGATTCAGTACGGCTGCTTCGGCCATGTCAAAGGCATA
>CALMGO010000172.1 GCA_937863625.1 uncultured bacterium | reverse complement strand
CGACACACTACTACCGCAACCGCTACTACCTCCCCTACCTCGGCATCTTCGCCTCAAGAGACGCAACATGGGCCGATGTGACCAGGGGCTAGGGGTATGTGGGGAATATGCCGACGATGTGGACGGACCCGTGGGGGCTGAACCCGGTGGACAAATGGTGGCGAAAGATAAAGGCGGAAGTAGAGGGCTTTGGCGCGGACCCAGGGGCGGTTTTCAAGGCCGCTCGGCAAGGCGCCACAATGGGAGCGTTCGGCTTGGGCGGTGCCTTTACCAGAACTGCGGATTTTGTGATTCCGGACAGATTTTGGGAACTGACTCCCACATGGGACAAGTGGGGCACCAACTGGGCAATCTATGAAGGTATCTTGCGGGAAGACGACGGCATTGCAGACCACTCGGAGTACAAGTGTGGCAAAGCCGCGGGCTACACTGCCGAGGCGGCACTCGCGTTGGCAGCAGGTCTTGGTGCAGTTCAAGCAGCAAACAACTACTTTATGCCTCAAACGTTGTATCATTTCACATCGGCGGAAGGTGCACAAGCCATCGCCTCGTCCGGCCAGATTCTGCCCACCAAAGTCGGGCTGTGGGGTTCCGGCACTTATTTCACAGCCTTTAACAATGCAACAATCGCAACGTTACAGGGGGCAAGTTCTACACAAGCAGTGATTGCAGTGAGTTCCACCGCTGTAGGTGCGACTGGGACGTATTTTCCTGGTACATACATCGTTCAAGGAGGCGTTGTCTTGCCATGACAGGCGATACGTCCCTGGGCGCAATTGTGATGCTAGTCATGTGGGCGCTCGTAGGCGGAGTTCTCCAGATTGTGCTATGGAAGACACACGATAACACCTACGGAGATGCACTACTACGTCATGGTTACCTGTGGTTTTTCTATTACCTGCCCGCAGCCATGCTGGGAGAACGCCTTTTGCGGTGGCTGACACGTGGAGGCAGACCGCCTCTTTCGGCAACTGACAAGGCGGAGAGTAAGGAGCATGCGCCGCAAGGAGTGACGTCCCAGAACAAAGAGCGCAAGAAACTCGATACATAAATGGACTGCAAAGGGGGACACCCATAACCGTGTAGGTCAAGGACGAAGTTTGACAACGCAACCGGCACGGACAATACTACTCTGCGAAGTAAAGCGTTTCGCTACGAAGCACGAGTGACGCCGTATATGCGTACCTGCCGGGTAGCGGGATGCGGTACAAAAGGACTCAAGGCACGACTGTCGAGTACTATGTCTATGACGGGGACGATGTGTTAGGGTCTTACACAGCAGGCGGCACGTTAAACGCCCGTTACGTAACGCCCGGTCTCGATGACAATCTCTCCGAGACCCGCGGCGGCAGTACGTACTACTACATGCAGGACGGACTGGGGTCGGTGAGAAATCTCGTTGATGCGGACGAGGCCGCGCAGAATATCTACGACACGTACGCCTTCGGCAATGCGCTTGGTACGCAGACGACAGGCGTTGCGAGCCCCTACCGTTACACCGCCCGCGATTACGAATCCGGCGGCATCCTC